>JANOOV010000538.1:0-1550 GCA_031421535.1 Gammaproteobacteria bacterium | reverse complement strand
TTGTCGCAAGTGGCGCTCAACGATGTGATCATGATCTTCGCGTTCGCGCCGCTGGTCGGACTGTTGCTAGGATTATCCTCAATCACCGTGCCGTGGGACACGCTGCTGCTGTCCGTGCTGCTGTACATCGTGGTGCCGCTGGTCATTGCCAACCTCTGGCGCCATAGGTTGCTGCGCGACGCGCACGGCGAAGCGCGCCTGCAACGCACGCTCAAGACCCTGCAACCGCTGTCGCTCGCCGCACTGCTGGTCACGCTGGTGATGCTGTTTGGTTTTCAGGGTGAACAAATTGTCGAGCAGCCGCGGGTTATCGCACTGCTCGCGGTGCCGATTCTGATCCAGGTGTTGTTTAGCGCCGTGCTGGCCTATCTGCTCAACCGCGCAGTTCGGTCGCCGCACTGCATCGCCGGTCCGTCCGCGCTGATTGGCGCCAGCAATTTCTTTGAACTCGCTGTCGCCACCGCCATTGTCTTGTTCGGCTTTCACTCCGGAGCGGCCTTGGCCACCGTCGTCGGCGTGCTGATTGAAGTGCCGGTGATGCTGGCGGCGGTACATGTGGTCAACAACACGCGTGGCTGGTACGAACGCCACACGGGCGTAACGCCACACGCGGAATGTTGTCCGTGGGATGTACATCCTGATCACGCGCGCTGAACGCGCGCCCGTACATTTCTGGGGAAGGGATAAACCCAGCATTCGAGTCCACTGCGACGGCGGGTGATTTCGTATCCATGACGCTTGACTCGTGAGCACCCTCCAGGGTTTAGCATGGGTTTAGTCCCGATCAACACGACCTTCACCCGCAAATTTGGGTGGGGCCGACAGAAACGGGAAATCAAACCAGATTAAAGGAGCCAAGCCATGACGACGAAACGTAAAGTAGAGGTCTTTAGTGCCGGTTGTACCGTGTGTGAGGAAGCGCTGCAATTGGTCCGTAAATTGGCGTGTACATCTTGCGACGTGACCGTGCTCGATATGAAGAGCATCGATGTCGTAAAGCGCGCCAAGGCGCTCGGCATCCGTTCCATTCCCGCCGTGGCCATCGACGGCAAGCTGGCCGACTGTTGCGCGGGTCGCGATATCGATGAGCAGAAACTGCGTGCCGCAGGTCTGGGCGTGACTATCTAACCCGAGGAACTGGCCCTGGAAATTCTTACAGCATAGGAATTGCCGGGGCTGCTCTACAGTCTTAGCCAGCGAGGTACGCGATGTTGACCATTGGCAAGCTCGGTGCTCTTTCCGGCGTCAGCGTGGATACGCTGCGTTACTACGAAATTGAGGGGCTGATTACACCCACGCGTAAAAGCGGCAGCGGTTACCGGTTGTACGACGAACATGCCGTACGGCGGCTGCGCTTCATCAAGCAAGCCCAGCAATGCGGTTTCACCTTGGCGGAGATTCGGGAGTTCTTGTTGCTGCGCACACAGGACGGCGCATGTTGCAACGATGTCCGTAAAGCCGCCATCGAGAAAAAACTGCAACTGGAACAAAAAATCAAAGCCATGCGCGCCATGTCTGCGGCGTTGGACGGTCTTATCGCGGATTGCACC
>JANOOV010000537.1:0-1975 GCA_031421535.1 Gammaproteobacteria bacterium | reverse complement strand
CACGATCGAAGGCAGTCGACGTTTCCAGGACGATGTCGACAACAACGGCGTTTTCGAAATCGACGAGACGGAAAATTTCACCGAAAAAGGCGAGTTCGATAGCAAGGGCAGCAACGTGTCGATGTTTTTCACCCAGAACTTCACGCCGACCCCAGGTAATCTGGTGTTGGCAACACTGGGTTTGGTAAGAACTGAAACTAAGACGACGACAGTGAATACCGTTACATCGAACAGCTTCATAGCCGCCGCTCCCGCCAATCCCGTCTACAACGTTACTTTTCCACGCCTCGGTGAACAGGACAATACATCGACCACCCGAAAGACGTTTGCGTTGCCGTTGATCGTCGCCTTTGAGGGCGGGCTCACCGCCAGCACAACGGCGCGCGCCGCGTTGCGCAAAGACCTGTACAAGTCGAATTCAACGTCGACGACTTTTGAAGACTGGGCGTTCCCGGCCACAGGTACGGCACCGGGTCCGCTTGCAACAACGCAGATTCAAGTTACGACGCTGAAATCCAAGGATGCGGAAATCTGGAATACGCCGACGACGCTCAGTCTGGGTGCCGGATACAAAGACGGCGGTCTGACGGTCGACGCCGTGCTGGAAAAGGAATTTGTCACTCAGGGCGTGGATGAAGGCCTGGTGTCGCGTGTGAGCGTGACCTGGTTGATGCCCTAAGCGTTAAGCGTTAAATCAACACAGCGGCGCCGACGGATGAACTTCGTCGGCGCCGTTTTTTTTGGCTAATTATAGTTGCCGCGATCTTGTGGGTGCTGAGGTCGGCGCCCTGGTACTCGTCGCCTGCCCTGGCTACAACGAGATCGAGTTCCTGCGGTGATGATTTTGTAACGCGCCGGGTCAATCAGCTATCCTCTACTGTATGAGAACGATAGATCACGTTACTTTAAAAGGCCGCGACCGCGCAGCAATTGCCGCAGCAGTGGAATTGTTGCGCCGCACGTTTCCGGTGGATCGAGTAATACTTTACGGATCGAAAGCCACGGGAAAAGACGACATCGAGTCGGATATTGATCTTCTGGTACTGACCTCCAAGTCGCTGTCATGGCGCGAACGCAATGCGATGACCGATGCGCTGTTCGACATACAACTGGATCATGGCGTGGTGATTAGTACGTTGGTGATATCCAGTGCGCAATGGGATGCAGGGCGTTATTCGGTGCTGCCGATTCACGCAGAAGTTGAGCGCTACGGAGTCGCGGCATGACCAACGAGACGGCACGCGGGGAGGTCGTTCAGTATTGGTTGCGTAAGGCAGATGCTGCACTGGAATCCGCTCATGCGGAATTCCAGGCACGGCGCAACGATTTCGCGGTGAACCGTCTTTATTACGCCTGTTTTTACGCCGCGAGCGCGGTGTTACTGGCGGCGGGAAAAACCTTCGTTAAGCACGCGGGATTACGCGGCGCGGTACACCAGGATTTAGTGAAAACAGACAAGCTGGCGGTGCGGTGGGGAAAGGTTTTCGACCGTATTTTCGAAAGTCGCCAGTCGGCGGATTATGTGGAGTTGCATGAATTCGACGCAGCGCAGCTTGTAGAAATGATCGCCGAGGCGGAAGGGTTTGTGGCGGAAATGAAGCGTCTGTTGTCCAAGCCGTAACGCCGGGTTTAGGCAGTTAGCTAATCAGGATCACACGGCTGGAGAGATGTCGCTCCCACCCACAACAAAACGCCCTTACAGTTCATGTCGCAAGGGCGTTTTGTTGTGGCCGGGTACGCAAGTTAAAACGCGCGGCGCAGTTTACCGAATCGCAGGATTGACGTGAGTTTTTGCGCGGCGTGTTACTTTTCCGCCGCTTTGCCGTGCATGATTTTGGGCCAGTAATTTTCAAACTTGAACGCCGGGCTATGTGACCCGACATGGCACTGGCCGCACATCTGTTGCGGCGGCCAGTCTTTGTTGGCTAGCGGTTTGCTGCCCGCAGAATCGACATGTGCGCGCGCCGCGCCGTGG
>JANOOV010000536.1:0-10447 GCA_031421535.1 Gammaproteobacteria bacterium | reverse complement strand
GAGTGAGGAATAGCGAGCTATTCCGACGAGTTGCAACGACGCCATGCGCACAGCGAGGCGTGCTCCGCAAGCCGTAGCGGGCCTCACACTCAAGGTGAAGCTTGTACAAACCAGAAATATCAATACCTGCACACACTTGCTTAGGCCTTGTAGCGGTCAACTGCCGTTTCTAGGGTTATAACTCCGGCTGAAACAAACGGTTCATTTCAGCCAGTCCGGTCAGGCGGTATTCACCGCTTGCTTTTTTGTCAAGCACCAGCACCGCAGGCACGGCACTGACATGCAGCACATCGCGCGCGGTGGCGGTATTGGTTTGGATCAGCGCCAAGGCTTTTGCATAATCCGGCGCGTGGGTGTCCGCCGGAAGCGTGCTGTTCAACTCGCTCAGCATATTCAGGTAATCCTCCACACCCAACCCGCCGGGCCGGGTGTTGAATAATACTGTTTCGTAAAGACGCACGTCCTGAACCGCCTCGACGGCGGTTTCCAGATACGCGACCTGGCGCAACTCGATGCGAATCGCGCCGCGCTTGAGCAGCTCACGCGCGTAACCGATCAGCCGATGACAATGCGGGCAACGGCTGTCGACAAAAGCAATCACATGCAGCGGCGCGTCATCCCTGCCCAGCACCAATCCGCGCCCCGGTAATTGCTGCACGCGGTAACGCGGCGCGATCAGGCGACCGTCCGCAAGCCAGCTATTGCCACGCACAATGAGCGTGCCCTGGCAACGGCTCAGCCAGCCGGTGATCCAGAACGGCGTGGCATTCTCGGCGCCTGCTTTGGTCACATGCACGAAGGCGTCGACGCGCACCATATCGCGGTCCACCGCATGTAATTGCACTTGACGAATATCGACCGCCGCCGTGCTGTACTCCAGCGCCATTTGCAGGCGCGCGAGGCGCGTAAAGTGCGCCGGTATATTTTGATCCGTCAGCGGTGTTGCGCAGCGATTCGCGGCAGCGAATGCAGGCAGCGGTATGGACAAACTCAACACCAGGGCGGCGCCTAGTATCACGACACAGAAATATCGAAACATGAAACGGCGTCTTTTTTCGCCCTGCGTCGTTGCCGCCCCTGGCAATACGTACAGTATTGCGGCGGGTCTGCGCCTCGCAGGGCAAAAAAATCCGTCCGTTTCATTGGTTCCGATATTTCTGTGTCGTGATACTAGCCAGCAGCGTCGTCTCATGACTCACGCGACTTGAAATGCAAGACACCCTGATCCATATGCAACTCGATCTGCCCGTTCAGAAATGCTTGCAGGTGTTGGCCGACCAGACGCCCGCGCCAGCCATGCAAAATCGAGTGATCGCCTTTACCGGCGATCATCTGCTCCAGATCGCGGCGTGAGGCCAGGGCCGCCGGGCTGATGCCATTACCGATACCGGCCTGACGCACTATCGCCATCATGGCATCGACCAGAGCTTCTTCGGACGGCGTGGGTGTAAACCGTAAACCCAGGCTCGGCCACTGCGACTCCGGCAACTGCTGTGCGCGCTGGATCACGTTGATGATATCCGGCCCCACACGACGCAAGGCACGTGGATCCAATCCGCGCACGCGCTGCAAGGCTTCCATGTCGAGCGGCAGGTGCCGCGCAAAGTCGATCAGCACGTCATCACTCAATACCCATTTGCGCGGCCGATCATCTGCGCGCGCACGCTGCTCGCGCCAGATCGCAAGCTCGCGCACCACCGCCAGTTGCACGCCCTTGAGCACGCGAATGCCGCGAATCCGCAACCACGCCTGATCCATCGCCTTGTCGTAATGAGCGATATCGGTGAGGTCCGCGAAGTCGTCATCCAGCCATCCGAGCCGACCTTTATCTTCCAGTTGCCGCATTTGCCGACGCCACACCTCGTGCAGGTAGCGTACGTCGTCCTGCGCGTAGCGTATCTGACCGGAATCGAGCGGGCGCTGCTGCCAGTTGGTGCGGGTATGGGTTTTTTCGAGATCGACGCCCAGCACATCGCGCACCAGGGTTTGATAACTGACATGGTCACCCAGACCCAGCAGGGTCGCGGCAATCTGTGTGTCGAATACCGGCCGCGCCAACTTGCCGCGCAAATCGAACAGTATTTCCAGATCCTGGCGACCCGCGTGCATGATTTTGAGCACGCGCGCGTCGTAAATAATTTCCAGCAACGGGTCGAGTGTCGGCAGCGCGAGAGGATCGACGCATGCGACCAACTCTTCGCTGGCGATTTGTAACAGGCACAATTGCGCGTAAAAAGTACGCTCGCGCAAAAACTCGGTGTCCAGCGCCAACGAGGCCGCGCCGCGCAACCGCTCGCACAAGTCGTCGAGCTGCTCGGGGGTGTTAACGTAAAATTCTTTCATTGCGCCGCCATCGTGTAAGGTAGTGAAGTGTAGCTGACGCAAAAACTTCTGGCAGCATGGCCGGAGTGCGCGTGATAATCCACCCCACGCTCCCGGTCGGCATACGCATGTTGCAAACCCTGAAACTGTTCGTCGATCTCTGCCTGTTGCGGGCCAAGCCGCAGGACTTACCCCACTCGATTACGCTCGAAATTCTCACGCTGATGGCGTATGTAACGCTGAGTTATGTGCTGGCGACATCAAACACAACACCTGGCACCGCGTTGCTTGCCGCGCTGGTTGATGTCGGCATGCTGGTGGCCCTGGCGTACGCCGGGCTGTGGGTTCTCGATCTGAAGCCCCGGTTTACCAAGCTCGTAACCGCATTGGCCGGAAGCGGTACGGTATGGCAGCTGGTGGCGTTGCCGGTGATGGCTCTGCTGGCCGGTAGCGCGGACAAAACACCCGACACCGCGCTGGCGGCGCTCGCGTATGCGCTGCTGCTGGCGCTGGTCGCCTGGGCGATTTTTATCATCGGCCACATTTTGCGTCACGCGCTCAACATGAAATTTTCCTTTGCGCTGGGCATCGCCCTGCTCTACGTTTACACCTCCATGCGCGTCGGCAGCGCCCTCTTCGTGGCGGCACAGTAATGCACATTCACATTCTCGGCATCTGCGGCACCTTCATGGGCGGCATCGCGCTGCTCGCGCGCCAGCTCGGCTTCACTGTCACCGGCTCGGATGCAAACGTCTATCCGCCGATGAGCACGCAATTGCGTGAGCAAGGCATCGCGCTCACCGAAGGTTACGACGCCAGCCAATTGCAGCCGCACCCCGATCTGGTAGTCATCGGCAACGCGATGTCGCGCGGCAATCCCGCCATCGAATACACACTCAACAATAATTTACGTTACACCTCCGGCCCGGGGTTTCTCGCCGAACACATTATCCACAACCGCTGGGTGTTGGCGGTCGCCGGCACGCACGGCAAAACCACCACCACCAGCATTCTTGCGTGGATTCTGGAATACGCCGGACTGAACCCGGGCTTTCTGGTCGGCGGCGTGCCGGAAAATTTCGGCGTGTCGGCGCGCCTGGGCGCTGCGCCGTTTTTCGTCGTGGAAGCCGACGAATACGACACCGCGTTTTTCGACAAGCGCTCCAAGTTCGTGCACTACCGGCCGCGCACCCTGATCATCAACAACATCGAGTTTGACCACGCCGATATTTTTCCCGACCTCGCCGCCATTCAACGCCAGTTTCACCATCTGGTGCGCACGGTGCCGGGCAATGGCTTGATCATTGCGCCGCAGCACGACATTTATGCCCAGCAGACTTTGAAAATGGGTTGCTGGACCCGCGTCGAAGGTATCGGCACCGACGGCGTGTGGCAGGCGCGCTTGCAACAACCCGACGGCAGCGTTTTTGAAGTATTGAAAAACGGCCAGGCCGTGGGCGTCGCGCAGTGGCCGTTGATCGGCGATCACAACGTCCACAACGGGCTGGTCGCCATCGCCGCCGCGCAGCACGCGGGCGTGCCGGTCACCACCGCCATCGCGGCGCTGGCGGAATTTCACAACGTCAAACGCCGCATGGAAAATCGTGGCACGGTCAACGACGTCACCGTCTACGACGACTTTGCCCACCATCCCACCGCCATCGAAACCACACTCGGCGGCTTGCGCAAACGCGTAGGTAACGCGCGCATCATCGCCATCCTCGAACCGCGCTCCAACACCATGCGCATGGGTGTACACAAAGACTTGCTTGCGCCGTCGCTCGCGCAGGCGGATCACGTCATGCTGTACGCGCCGCGCGATCTGGGCTGGGATGTCACCGGCGTCATCGCGGCACTGGGCGCCAAAGGTCAGGCCTTCGATGACATTCAAGCTATTATTAAAGCGGTTTCCGCGTTGTCGCGCCCCGGCGATCAAGTCTTGATCATGAGCAACGGCGGGTTTGGCGGAATACATGAAAAGTTATTAAACGCATTGCGCGGAGCGTAATTACAAACGGCTCAGCGGGCAACTCAATGAGCGAGCTCCAGATTCCCCTATTCCCTCTCAACACCGTGCTGTTTCCCGGCGGTGTATTGCCGCTGCGGATTTTTGAACCGCGTTATCTCGACATGATCAGCGCCTGTCTGCGTAACAACACGCCGTTCGGCGTGGCGCTGATTCGCGAAGGCACGGAAACCGGCAAAGCGGCGACCACTTACGATCTGGGAACATTAGTCAACATCGACTACTTTCACACCCTCAACGATGGCGTGCTGGGCATCACGGCGCGCGGTCAACAACGCTTCCGCATTTATCGGCGCAGTGTGCAACCTGATCAGCTGGTGATGGCACAGATTGAAACCCTGGCCAATGAACCGGGCGCCGAATTGCCCGAGCAATTTCGCCCCCTGGCGGAAATGCTCGGCGGCATCATGCAGCGTCTGGGGCAGCCGTATGTGAAACTTACGCCGAGCTTTGACGACGCCAGCTGGGTCGGCGCGCGCCTGACGGAATTACTGCCGATTGGTTTGGATCAGAAGCAGTACTTCCTGCTGCTGGACGATCCGATTCAACGACTGGAACGACTCGAAGAAGTGCTCAAGACTCTGGAACCCGACTGAAAAACGTCCTAAAGCCGCGCTGGCGGCGTTGGAAAAGCGCGCAGCATGCTCATGTACTACTTGTACACTCCGCTGCTGCGCGCTTTTCCGCCTTGCCATCACGGCTTTAGGAAGTTTTTCAAAGCCCTTAACTACCCTTCTCCCGTAACAACAACACTTCGCCACTCCAGCGCGCGGTGCGGATAAACGTGCCATTCAGGCGTGGCACACGTTGATAGGAAAGACCCTGCGCGTCCGCTTCCAGCACCGCAAGCGGTGCGTTGAATTCCCCACCGGTGCGCGGATAGACGAAAAAGTCAAAACGCCGCACCAGATTCAGGTTAACGACATTCCCAATCCACAATGGCGCCGTCGGTGCTTGCAGCTGCACCGGCGACGACCAGAGGCGCAACACCAGCAGGCGCGCCGGATCGTCCGTTGCTTTTTCCAGTGCGAGTGAAGAGTCGCGCCCGTCATGCACGCGCGGCAACAACGGTAATTCAGAAAACTCGGGATTGGGAGCCAGCCACGACAAGGACGACTTCAGCGTGAACGGCACCGGTTCGTGCCAACCTTGCCGCAGCAGTTGCGTCTTGAGGGTCGCCAACTCGCCCGCCCACTGCACGGTCATGGGTTGCGTGGGCAGCCCTTTCCAGTCGCTGCGATACACCGGTAACGACGCCCATTCGCCTGACCACCATGCCGCCGCCGACATCTCGCGTCTGGCTTCGGCATTGGGCAGTTGCACGACCTGCATACCGGTCATCCACAAGCCTGGCATGCCCACACCCAACGCCAACACTCCCACCGCGATTGAAACCAGCACCGGCGCCGACACCGCCGCGACGGCATGCCGCCGATAAGCGATGCCCAGCACGGCGGCCCAGGCCAGCCCCAGCGTCAAACCTCCCAAAATGTTGGACACCACCTGCAGCTCGAGATACAGCAAGGCCAGGCAGATCGCCCCCAACAGCATGCTGCTCAGCGCATACGGCAACCAGCGCCAGGCTTCCGGCAAATCGCGCGACACCATCACCGCGAAAAACATGAACATCACCGCGCTCCAGGTAATGGTCATGCTCGGGAACGCTGCGGCCACGATACGTTCGCCGCTGAACTCCAGTGACGGCAGCGCCAGTACCACGTGCAACACCACCGGAACGAGCACGCCGAACGCGGTCGCTGCCAGCCAATGCGCCACCGCGCGCGCGTTACGCTCCCACACGATCCAGGCGAACACCGCCAACGTGAAAATCGCCATCACCGACGGCGTACTGATGCTCGCAAACAGGCGCATCAGTTCATCGGTCCACGGCGTGCGCAACTCATGCACAAAATTCGCGACGGCGGTGTCGATGCTCATCAACGACCCGGTACCCGCGACCGATTTGGTGACCGTCGTAAACGCCCAGATCGCCGCGATCGACAGACCGCCCAGAATGATCAAGCCGCGCGACTCGGGCTTGTCGGGATCGACCACGGCGGAAACCACCTTGCCCAAAATACGATGCCTCTGGCTCCAGCGCACCACGCGCTCGAGCAACGCATCGGTGCGCGGATGTAAAAATGTAAACACCCGCTTCGCAATCCACAGCGCGGCGATAATCACGACAATCGATACGATGATAAGCACCGCCATGCGCGACGCCACTTCGGCCGCGATGCCGATTGACGCGCCAATCACGACGCCGGGCAAAATGGTGGCCGGAGCCCACACCAGGGCGGCGGCGATATCCATGGCGCAAAAGCGCGCGGGTCGCATGTGCAGGATGCCGGCGACCATGGGAACGATAGCGCGCATCGGCCCGGCAAAGCGCCCGAACAAAATACTCTTGCCGCCGTGGCGGATAAAAAACGCTTCGCCGTGTGGAATCAGATCGGGATACTTGCTCATCGGCCAGAGGGTGCGCAGACGTTCTTTATAGCGCCACCCAACCCAGTAACTCACCCCGTCGCCGAGTATGGCGCCGAGGGCGGTCCAGCCGATGATCGGCCACAGGTCCAGCAGGCCCAAGCCGACCAGCGCACCCACGCCGTACAACATGGCAATACCCGGCACGATGATGCCGACGAGCACCAGCGACTCGCACGCGGCAATCAACATCGTGATCACGCCGGCCCACGCGGGATTCTGGGAAACCCAATCGAAAAGCGGTTGAAAACTTGTCAAGTCCATACAGGAAAATTACTTCTGTGCACCTTAAAATCCAGACTTGCAAGATTGCAGGATGTGACTTAAATCCGCTCCATCCACCTGGAGCCCGAACACTGTACACCAGGCGGTAAGTGCGGTCATCCGTAAGTATGCAGAACAAATGCAACCGCGCTGAAGAAGCGACGTGGCGGTTTTTAATTACTTGAAAATACTTCGGGTGTTGTCGATGATCTCGTTGGCTTTTTCCTTCACGCGATCTTGTGTGCTCTTGAATGGATTCGCGTACAGCGGCTGGCCCTTGCCGATGTTCACGCCCAACCACAAACCCAGAGCAACGCCGATTATCGCGCCGGTAATATATTTTCTGAACGGTAGCATCGTGTCGTGTTCCTTACTGTAGGGATGAGGTCGGGTGTATTCGAGTTATTATAGCCGTTACGCACTCACTCATTTTAATTTCGGCAATGAACCCCATCGCTTTAAAGGCTGCCTATCGGCATTGCGTCGCGCTCGCCGCCGCGCATTACGAAAATTTCCCGGTCGCATCGCGTTTGTTGCCGCGCCGCTTGCGTGAACCGATTGCGGTGATCTACGCGTTCGCGCGCACCGCCGATGACTACGCGGATGAAGGTACACACACGCCCACCGAACGGCTGGCCTTGCTGGACCAATACCGTGCGCAACTCGATGCGACACTCGACGGCGCGCCATCCGCCGATCCGGTATTCATCGCACTGCGCGATGTCATCACCCGGCACCCGCTGCCGCCGCAATTATTCCACGACCTGCTGCGCGCATTTCGCTCTGACGTCACTACGCTGCGTTATGCCAATTTAGACGCGCTGCTGGATTATTGTCGACACTCGGCTAATCCGGTCGGGCGACTGCTGCTGCATCTGTACGGCGCAGCGACCTCGGAAAATCTGCAACAATCCGACGCCGTATGCACCGCGTTGCAACTGATCAACTTTTACCAGGACCTCGCGCAGGATATTGACGAGAACAATCGTATCTACATTCCGCTCGACGAACTGGCGCGTTTTTCCGTGCATGAAGATGAGTTTCGCGAGCATCGCGACAGCGCAGCGCTGCGTGCATTGCTCGACTTTCAAATCGACCGGGCGCGCACTATGCTGCGGCGCGGCGCACCGCTCGGAAATATGTTGCGCGGCCGCATCGGCTTTGAATTACGCCTAGTCATCCACGGCGGCCTGCGTGTGCTGGACCGCTTGCAACAACGCCGCGACACCGTGTTCGCGCGTCCGCGCCTGACGCGTGCGGACTGGCTGAAAATATTCTGGCGCGCTCTTGTTAAGAGTGTCTGACAAAACAATCCGCCCGAGAAATCGCATGCCTGCGTTAATTGAGTTCGACACCGACCGTCTGCATCTGCGCCAGTGGTGCGCGCAAGACCGCGAACCCTTCGCTGTGCTCAATGCGGATCAAAAAGTCATGGAGTGCTACCCGGCGCCGTTGGATCGTGCAGCCAGTGACGCAATGGCCGACCGATGCGAAGCACTTATCGTTGAACGTGGCTGGGGTTTCTGGGCGGTCGAAACCAAGAAAACGCGGGAGTTCATTGGCTTTGTCGGGTTGCACATACCGGTTCCCGAACTTCCATTCTCGCCCTGCGTCGAGATTGGTTGGCGTTTAGCGCAGCAGCATTGGCACAAGGGTTACGCCACTGAGGCGGCACGAGGCGCCCTGCGCGTTGGCTTCGAAATTTTAGACCTAGATGAAATCGTGTCGTTTACTTCAGTGCGCAATCTCAGGTCACGCGCCGTGATGGCAAGACTCGGCATGCGCGAAGCCGCAGAAACATTCGAGCATCCCAGCGTGCCGGCGAGTAATGCGCTGCGGCAACACTGCTTGTATCGGTTGTCACGTGCGCAATGGAATACATGGCGCGCCGCACAACACGCGCCTGAAACGCAACGTTGAGGCTGCTTGATGCCATAAGGCACACAGGCGTAGCATATGATCAATGAAGCCCGCGAACTGGAGCACCGAGAAAAATATCCACCTCAAAGCAGAGCGTGGCGTATCTTTTGAAGAGGTTTTGTCGGCGATGTCAAATGGTGGCCTTCTTGCGGTACTCAACCACCCGAATGCGGATCAATATCCAAATCAACAGATGTTGGTGGTGCGTATTCGAGGCCATGCCTATCTGGTCCCGTTTGTAGAAACTAAAACCGAGGTCTTCCTCAAAACGATCATTCCTAGCCGGAAAGCAACGCGCCACTATTTGGCCGAGGACAATTAACGTGAATAAAGAACGCAAGCTTGAAGAAGAAATTTTGGCGTCTTTTGAAAAGAGCGAGTGGCAATCCGTCCCAAGACTCAAAAGTGAAATCACCCGCTTTGCAGCCATTGCCTCTGCATCACTGGCTAAAAATAAGCGGGTCAATATCCGCATCTCCTCCCGCGACCTGGACGACATTCAAGCAAAGGCCGCAGAAGAAGCCATTCCCTATCAAACGTTGATGGCCAGCGTCCTGCACAAGTACGTCACGGGACGCCTCGTAGAACCTCCGGGTTTAACAACGCGGACGAGTGGGCGAGGCAAAAAACGTCGCGTTGCTTAACACGAGTGTTAGGTCAATGAAAATGATTAATAGACTATCTTTATTTCTCGCTCTAATTTCTTTAAGTAAAGGGTTAATTGCTGAAGAATTTCAGTTAGGTGTAAATTTGGGATATGGCTATATACCATGGGCAGCTTCTCCGCTTGAAAAAGGGAGCTATGGATATTCAGGGATCTACATTGGAACGAAAGAAAAAAAATTTGATATTGGAATTATGGACGACAGTAGTGATTGTAATAATAATTCTCGAAAAGTTTCGTACTCTCAGTATTCAAGTGTAAAGACCCAGAAATTACTCTGGGGAGTTGAATATCTTTCTATAGATAGAAAACGTGATTTGGGCTGCAATGTAGGCGCCGTAATTAGTCTCCCATTGCCGTTTATAGGTTATAGGCATGAAATAAAAGATGGCAATATTAAAGTGAATACAGAGCTGCAACTTCATACGTATGGGGTGGGTGTATCAATAAATACAGGTTTTTAAAATTTCGAACATATTTGTCTATGAAATAGACACGAACTTCCAAAGTGAATGAATGGGGCAATCGAATGTACGGATTCTATATTCCTAGTATTGCTCTGCTTATCCTACCTAACGCGTCGTTCTTCCCAGCGCAACATGAACATCACGATTAAAAATGCCGCCGAGCGCGAGGCCATGCGCGCCGCCGGTCAAGCCGCCGCTCAAGTCCTGATCATGATCGAAGCTCACGTCAAACCGGGCATCACGACCGGTGAGCTCGACCGCATCTGCCGCGAATATATCCTGGGTCCGTTAGCCTGC
>JANOOV010000535.1:0-2545 GCA_031421535.1 Gammaproteobacteria bacterium | reverse complement strand
GTGAATCTTCCGGGCCGTGTTATGTCGTTGCGGGCATCGGTGTCAACGTCGCGATGGCGGCCGATGCAGCGCGCGCCATCGACCAGCCGTGGGTTGATATGGTTTCGATTACCGGTGTGATGCCCGCGCGTAATCATCTGGCCGCGATACTGTTGCAACACGTGCTGCTCGCGTTGCAAGCGTTCGAGCGTGACGGTTTCGCAAGTTTTCTGCCCCGTTGGCGCGCACGCGATGCGTATGCGGGCAAACCGGCGGTGCTGCATTTAGCGCAGCAAACCTTGCGCGGCAGTGTTGACGGCATCGACGCGCAGGGTGCGCTATTATTCGCGCACGGCGGCAGTACCCGCGCCTACGCATCCGGCGAACTGAGTTTACGAGAGGTATCGGCGTGATCCTAGAAACCTCAGTTGACCGCTATAAGGCATAAGCAAATGTACGCAGGTATTGATATTTTATGTTTTTACATACTTCACCCTGGGGGTGAGGCCCGCTACGGCCTGCGGAGCACGCCCCGTTGTGCACATGGCTGCGTTGCAACTCGTCGGAATAGCTCGCTATTCCTCGCTCGTTGCGTCTTGCCCTGTACCCAACGGGTCGCACTCCACAGGCCGTCCAACTGTGGTTTCTAGGATGATCCTGCTGGCGGATATCGGCAATACGCGCATGAAGTGGTCGTTGTGGGAAGGCGGTGTGCACACGCGCACCGGTGCGGTGGCGCACGAGCCTACGTTATTTGCGCTTAATCTGGATGCGCAGTGGCGCGGCATCGCCGCACCCGAACGCGTGCTGGTGTCCAACGTGGTCGGCAGCAAAATCGCGGATGCCCTGTATGACTGGGTGCAGAAGCGCTGGCAACTGCACACCGAGTTCGCGCGCGCGCAGAAGCAGGGCCACGGCGTGACAAATTCTTATGCGCGGCCTGATCGCCTGGGTGCGGATCGCTGGCTGGCCATGATCGCAGCGCGCCGCGCCATCGCCGACACGGCGGTGTGTGTGGTCGATTGCGGCACCGCGATCACGGCCGACGTGTTTGACGCTGCCGGGCAACATCGCGGCGGCTTGATCGCGCCGGGGCTTACCGCCATGTGTGGCGCACTGACGCGCGACACGGCGGCAATCGGCGCCATGCAACAGGATGCATCGACACCGGAAGCATGGCTGGCGACCGATACGCAAAGCGGCGTGCTTGCGGGCACGCGTCTCGCAGCGGCGGCGTTTGTTGATCGGGTGTTGACAGATGCGCAACGGAATCTGAACGCACCGGTCAGCGGCATAATCACCGGCGGCGACGCTCCCGCGCTGTTGCCGCTGTTGCGCACTCCGGTGCGCCACGAACCCTATTTGGTGCTGGATGGACTGGCGGTGTTCGCAGGGAGCGCGTCATGAGATGGGCATTTTTTCTGTTGTTATTCTTGAACGTTGCGTTCCTGATTTGGCATGAGGTTGGCCAACCTGCCAATGAACCTGCAACCGTCTCGGCAACCAAGGTGACCAAGTCGCCCGGTGGTAATAAATCCATTCGACTGTTGCACGAAGTTGATATTAGCGCCACGAGCGTGAGTGCAACGGCGGCACCCGGCAGCACCACAACCGCTCCACGTACGCGCGAACCACCGCGACCCGCAGCGGATGATTCCTCCCGTGCTGGCTCTGCGCGGGGCGGGGATGATTCCTCCCGTGCTGGTTCTGCGCGGAGCGCGAATGATCTGCGCGCAGCGTCACCGGCGGAACCGTCACTGCCGTTGAGCGAGATCGAAAAGAAAGTTCTGGCGGCAGAAGCACGGCAGACCGAACGCATCGAGGCCAATCTTGCCGCACGCAAGAGCGAAGAACGCACGGCGCGTGAACGCCCGCGTTCCGCAGCCGAGCCCGAAGCCACCGCCTGCTTTGCGCTCGGTTCATTCGGCACACTGGATGCTGCGGCAGACGCCTTGGCCATGCTCGCAAGCCTGGGGCTGGATTTACGGACGGTATTACGCGAGCGCGAAATCCGCAGCACACAGCAATGGTGGGTGATCGACGCAACCAAGGACGAATACGCCGCGCAAAAGAGGCTCGATGAGTTACACAAGAAAAAAGTCACCGATGCCAGCATCATCAGCAGCGGTGAATACGCAAACATGATCTCGCTGGGCAAATACGATTCGGAAGCGCTGGCCAACAAACGCGTGAACGCGCTGGTCAGATCAGGGTTTCGCCCGGTGGTCGAAAAACATTTCGACAGCACCATGCAGTATTGGGTTGATGTCGCTGAAATCGGCGGCAGTAAGGTGACGGACGAGCAGCTCCAGGAGATCATCGGCGCGGCCGACGGCGTAGAAAAACAACAACGCGCGTGTAAATAATTACCGACGTGTTTAAAATGGCCGCGCAGTGCAGCCGGGTTAGCTCAGTTGGTAGAGCAGCCGCCTTGTAAGCGGCAGGTCGGGGGTTCGATTCCTCTACCCGGCACCAAATAACCATCCAAGGCAGTCCAGTAAAATCCAACAACCCGCGTCACTGCGGGTTTTTTATTGCCGTTATGGTCCGGTGATGGATGATGCCA
>JANOOV010000534.1:0-1897 GCA_031421535.1 Gammaproteobacteria bacterium | reverse complement strand
GATGCGTTGCGTGGAAGAACTGGAAGCGCGCTTGTCCAAGGACAGCCGTCGTCTCTCCAGCAAGCCACCGTCGTTAGACGGTTTCCGCAAAGCCAAGTCGTTGCGCAAAGCCAGCGGGCGTTCGCCGGGCGGACAAAAAGGGCACCCGTGCGGCAGGTGGCCCATCCCGACCACGTCGTCACTGCGGCATTGCCCGCCGCGTGCGATGCGTGCGGCGCGCGAAGCCGTCCCTTCCAGGGACAAACGCAGGAGCAGTTTTTCCGCGACCTGCCGCCGCTGCGCCTGCATGTCACTGAACATCAGTCCCAGGTGGCGCGTTGCACCTGCGGCAAAGTGCATCCCGCACCCCACGCAAAACCAGCGCGGCTGGACATCGCAGCGGGTTTCCCGACGCCGTGACGCAGAGCGTGCAGTACGGCCCACCACGGGTTCGCAGTGCCGCCGTCTATTCTCTCGACGCTTCGCAAACAGGGACAAAATATCTATCAAGCCCTTGTACTTTCCTTCAGGAATCAATCCCCCCTCGTCCAGTGCTTTCAGGGGCAGGGGCTGAATAGTTTCTTCCATGTATCGACTACCCTTTCTAAATATAATGCCTCGACTGGTTGAACGCTGTTTGATAGTCGCACGGGCCAGATTCTGAATTGACAGGGCAAGAACACAACCTCTAATCTTGCGGCACACTTGATACTGCATTAACAATAACCCTCCTCATGCACTCCAAACCACCCAAAACATTCAGCGGCCGAGTGGCAGTCGTAACCGGCGCGGGAAGCGGTATTGGCACGGCTATCGCGCGCGCGCTCGCGGAAGGCGGTGCCGTTGTCTATCTCGTCGGTCGTCGGCAGTCCTTGCTCGATGCACTGCATGCGCAACTCACCGACGCCGGCCACCAGGCCGTATCACGGCCCTGCGATCTTGACCGTGACGAAGATATTGATAGTCTCCGGGACCAAATTGGTAACAAGCATGGCCATTTGGACTTCCTGGTGCACAGTGCCGGGACGATCTTGCTCGGCGGCATCGAGTCCGCTCCAATAGGCGACTTTGATAAGCAATACCGGACCAACGTGCGCGCACCCTACCTTCTTACCCAAGCCTTGTTGCCGTTCGTGAAGCGCGCACAGGGCGAAATCGTGTTCATCAACTCAAGTGCTGGCTTGCACACCAAAGAACAGGTCGGCGCTTACGCTGCTACCAAACACGCGCTACGCGCTGTTGCGGATACTTTGAGGCTGGAGAGCAACGCACAGGGGGTGCGTGTTCTGAGCGTCTATCCTGGAAATACAGCAACGGCCATGCAGAACACGGTGCAGAATTACACTGGCAGACGGATTGCCGACGCATACTTATTGCAACCGGATGATGTGGCATCCACCGTAATCCATGCCCTGCTACTGCCACGGACGGCCGAGATAACGGACGTCCAGATCCGGCCATTCAGGAAAGCATCGGCCTGATCTTGCTGTACGGTGATCCTCGCAGCTAGCAGCCTGTCGGACTTAAGATGGCGGGGCTGCAAAACACAGAATGATAACGGCGCGAAATGATGTAAATAGCCCTACAACACCGCGTAGGCGATTAACAGCGTAGGCGATTGTAAAATGAGCAACCCACCTAAAGATGATTCCATAACTCCGCGCGCTCAAACATCAAGTGCAACATTATTGGGTGAAAATGATAACCCGCGCCGAGCGCGCGTCCTGCTCGTGACACAGCGGCGCTTGACCACGCACGCGGCGTGGTGCTCGAACTTCGAATTCGAGGACGTGATCCGCGCGGTGGACGACGTGGACATGCTCGAACTCGAACGCGCGCCGCACTTCGAACTGCGCCAACACGTCGCACGCAGCATTGCGTGGCGAAGCCGCTACCGCACATTCACGGATTTGAACCC
>JANOOV010000533.1:0-3559 GCA_031421535.1 Gammaproteobacteria bacterium | reverse complement strand
CGCCATTGAAGTCACCAACGGCGATAGACTGTGGCGAGCTACCTACCGCGACATTCGTTGCAGCGCCAAAAATACCCATGCCGGTTCCGCGCAGGATAGAGATGTTGGCGCTGCCGTTGTTGGCCACGGCCAGATCGACTTTGCCGTCCTTGTCGAAATCACCCGTTGCCACCGCGAACGGGTTCGTGCCGGCGCCATAGTTGACGGCCGCAGAAAACTGCGAGGTCACCGTCAACGTCGCACTTCCCGAAATGGGACCGAATTTCGCAGTGATGGTCACTGCGCCGGAAGTAATCCCGGTGGCGATCCCCTGCGCGTTGATCGTAGCGATCGCGGCATTTGAGGAAGACCAGGTCACTTGCGTTGTCAGTGTCGCCGACGTGCCGTCATCATATTGACCGGTGGCCGTAAATTGCCGGGTCTGCGCTGCGGTGATGGTCACAGCAGCGGGGGTGATACTGATGCTCTGCAAAGGACTGGAATCGGTTCCTTGTGCGGCATTGCCGCAGGCGCCGAGTAGCGCCAGACCGCCCAGGGCAAAAATAATGCGAAGCGAGCGCACTGCGTTTTTCAAGTTAGTCATGGTCCGTAATCCCTGCATGATTGTTGTGATGCATTTTAACTGAACAGCTAAAAATTTATTTTCTGCACTTCCCGCAAATCCCGTAAATATAGAGACTGTGATCAGTCATCGTATAGCCGAGTTTTTCGGCAATGCGGCGTTGCCGTTGTTCGATGGTGTCGTCCACGAACTCGTCCACCCGCCCGCACTTCACGCACAGGATGTGGTCGTGATGTTCGCCGTGATTCAGCTCGAACACCGAGTGGCCGCCTTCAAATTTGTGGCGCGAGATCAAACCGGCCGCCTCGAATTGCGTGAGCACGCGATACACGGTGGCCAGGCCGACGTCTTCGCCGGATTCCAGCAACACCTTGTAAATATCTTCTGCGCTCATGTGACGCTGGCGATCCTGCTCCAGCATGTGCAGAATTTTCAACCGTGGCAGCGTGGATTTGAGTCCGGCTTTTTTCAGGTCTTGGCTTATCATGGGCGGCGTGCGTCGCTATACTGTCGATCCGGAATCATGGCACTAACTTTAAAGCAGAACTCTTATGCGCGCGACCACCTTTGTTATTCTCATCCCCCTGCTGTTGGGCGCCTGCTCGATTCATCGTATCGATGTGCAGCAAGGCAACTTGATCGAGCCTGCGCAACTTGAAAAACTCAAAGTCGGCATGGACAAGAATCAGGCGCGCTTCGTACTCGGCACGCCGATGGTGGCGGACATCTTCCACGAAAACCGTTGGGACTATGTGTACAGCCGTCGGCGCGAAGGCGAACCCAGCACCGAAATCAAACGTGTGAGCCTGTACTTTGAAAACGATCTGGTGGCGCGCATCGAGATCGCGCCGCCACCGGCAAACGTTACGCCTTAGAGCCTGTTCAAGATCTCATTGGAGGGATGCAGTGCAAGGCAAAATCGGACGAAGAAGCGGAGCATACACGGAGTATGTGAGCATTCTCGGCAATTGCTCCATGCATTGCCCTACCTCCGGCATCCATGCCGTCGTGAGTTCGATTTTAACGCCGCAATGCGCCCTCCAATGAGATCTTGAGCAGGCTCTTAGGGAAACGCCGGGCTACGCGGCACCGCGCTCGCTCGTGTTTGGTAGTCAAGCTCCACGCAGCGCGACGAAGGCCATCATGTTGCCCTTCCTGGTTTTCATGGTGCGCAGCGCTGCTAGCAGCATATTTTTCAATCACCGGGAGATCTTTGTATGACGAGTATCAATCGAATTTTTATTGCTGGTTGCATGATGCTGCTATCCGCTGCCGCCTGGGCCGTCGAGAACGGCTGGCAAGGCCCGTCTATCGTAGGTAGTTTCCATGCTTATTCGCGGGCGCAACCCGCCAGTAAGATGACCGGTAAAATCCACATAAGCCAGGACGGCTTGCGCTCCGAAATACCGATGCCCGCCGGTAGCATGATCACCATCCTCAACGGCAAGGCAGGAAAATGTTGGTACGTTGACGACAACAAAAAGATTTTTATGGAAACGACCCTCAATCGTAAAACCGGCGATTGCCCATCGTTCATGGGCGAGACCATGGACGAGAGCGCAGACAAGTCCCCCGCCGTTGCGGTGCCCTGCGAAGGCTACACCAAGAAATCTTCCCTCGGTGGCGCGACCGTGGCCGGACGCGCGGTGGAGAAGTGGTCATGCAGCGGCGGACAGGGCGTCTCAGACGCGACCCAGTGGCATGACCCGAAACTCCGGTTCATGCTTAAAGAAGAAACCAGCGATGGCGAGGTGATGGAATTCCAGGAATTACGCGAAACATCGTTTGCGGCGAGTCTGCTGGAGATGCCTAAGGGAATGAAACACGTTAGCGCCGAAGAATTCCGCAATAAAATATTCGGCAGCATGTTGCCGCCCGGGATACCGGCGCGGTAACGGCGCCTGCGAAGTTAAGACGATTGCGCCGCCATTTTTCGTAAAACCCGACGGGACGTCCAAATCCTCCTCGGGAGCGAAAAATGGCGACGGGTAGCCTGCGGCGGCCCAGCCTTCTTGCGTCCGTCACGACACGCCACTTCGCAAGGCCGTACTTGGCGCGCACCGTTTTTACATCATCGCCGCGACCGGCATCACTGTCGACTATGCCACGCTCGATGGCCTGGCGTTCGTAAAGCTCGCGCATCATGTCGTCGTAGGTAACATCGTCTGGAAGCGGGTCGAGTTGATGCACTACCTGCTTTCGATTGGTGTTGGACACCGGTCTATCCCATGAGCGTGGACTTGCTCGCAAGCAAGTCACGGCCATTTATTGGTGTTAGTTTCCGCAACTAAAACAGTAAGCGCCGACGTGCTATCGACCAAAGCTGCCACTCGACGAATTTAGAAAAAGCGGATATTGATCCGCGATAATTCACGGGGGCTTCTTCATAGCAACTGCATAACGAGTCGTGATCGGCATTAAATCGTGTCTGGTCCCAATGGCAATGTCCTACAGTTATGTCATTGCACCGCACGCGTGGCGGCGTAAACTGTTGAAAATCGCGCAACAGTTAATTCGTCGAGTCATTTAAATGAAACCCTCTGAAGCATTTCGTGCGCATCGCGAACTGATCCGTCGAGTCGTGGCACAACACCGTGCGAGTAACGCACGCGTCTTCGGGTCGGTGCTGCACGGCGATGACACGGAGCAAAGCGACCTTGATTTGCTCGTTGACCCGTTGCCCGGTGCAACGTTGTTCGATATCGGCGCGATTCAAGTTGAACTGGAAGAATCTTTGGGTGTTTCGGTTGACGTTCTCACACCCGGCGATTTGCCCGCGAAGTTTCGCGCCCAGGTACTTCAAGAAGCCGTAACGGTATGAGCGACAAACACACGCCGCTGCGTCTGCTTGATTATCTGGACCATATGCTGGAAGCCGTGCGGCTCGCGTGTAGTTACTGCGAAGGCATGGAGCGAGCCAATTTCCTGTCTGACAAGCGCACGCAACAGGCGGTTATCCTGAATCTGTTAACGATTGGCGAAGCCGCGTCACATCTC
>JANOOV010000532.1:0-1838 GCA_031421535.1 Gammaproteobacteria bacterium | reverse complement strand
AGATATAAGAAAACTGCTCGGCGGGGGTCAAAAACATGGTCTCCAATTGTGGCGCCAGCTTCCGGTTCATGTTGGCCAGTTGAAACTCGAATTCGAAATCCGACACCGCGCGCAAGCCGCGCAAAATGATGTTAGCTTTTTGCTGCAACGCGAACTCCGCCAATAAATTATCGAAACCGATCACGCGCACGTTCTTGTGCGGCGCGAGAATCTCCTTGGCCAGCTCGACGCGCTGGCGCAAGGTCAGAAACGGATGTTTATTCTGATTCGCTGCCACCGCCACGATCACTTTGCCAAACAGCTTCGACGCGCGTTGCACCAGATCAGCGTGCCCGTTGGTGATCGGGTCAAAAGTGCCAGGGTAAATTGCAATGGTTTTCATAGCGCCAGAATTTACCCGTTTTGGCGGCGCACCGCCAAGTGATATCCGACCTGGCCAGCGTGTTTGTTGCGGATATGCTCGAAACCCGGCGGCAATACAAATGCCAGCAACTCACGTTCAGCTTCGACAAACAGCGTGCTGTTTGCGCTCAGCCAGTCGCCGTGTTCCAGCGCCGCGCAGCAGGGATCAATCAAACCTTGATGGTAGGGCGGATCAAGGAATACCACATCGAACGGCGTCGCGTCGCCGCGACCGCTGTTCAGAAATTCGAGCGCATCGCGCTGGAGTACCTGCGCATCCGTCGTTTTCAGGACAGTAAGATTTTCGTGCAGTTGTTGCACCGCGCTGCCGTCGCGCTCCACCATCACCACGCTCGCCGCGCCGCGCGACAGCGCTTCAAAACCTAAAGCGCCGCTGCCGGAAAATAAGTCAAGACAGTGCGCCCCGGCGATCTCAGGTTGTAACCAGTTGAATAAAGTTTCGCGCACGCGATCCGGGGTGGGGCGCAAGCCATCGACAGCGGGGAAGTGCAGTTTACGTCCGCGCCACATGCCACCAATGATGCGCAGGGTGTTGGGTTGTTTTGAAGGCATCGAAAACCGGCCCGACAGCGGCCCCTTATGCAGCCCACTCATGCGGCTTCAAATACACCTCGTACAATTTTGCTTCGGGTGTGCCGGGTTCGGGTTTCCAGTTGTAGCGCCATTTCACCAGCGGCGGCAGCGACATCAGGATGGATTCGGTGCGGCCACCGGTTTGCAGGCCAAACACAGTGCCACGGTCATACACCAGATTGAATTCCACATAGCGGCCGCGTCGATACAGTTGAAAGTCACGCTCGCGCTCGCCGTACGGGGTGTCTTTGCGGCGCGCAACGAGCGGGCGATAGGCGAGAATGTAGTGATCGCCGACGCTTTGCATGAACGCGAAGCATTTGTCAAAACCCCACTCGTTGAGGTCGTCAAAGAACAAGCCGCCGATGCCACGCGGCTCGTTGCGGTGCTTGAGGACGAAATACTCATCGCACCATTTTTTGTAACGCGCGTACACGTCGGGGCCAAACGGATCGCACGCGGCTTTGGCGGTGCGATGCCAATGCGCACAGTCTTCATCAAAACCATAATAAGGCGTGAGGTCGAAGCCGCCGCCGAACCACCAGATCGGTTCTTCGCCGGGTTTTTCGGCGACGAAAAAACGCACGTTGGCATGCGAGGTCGGCGCATAGGGATTACGCGGATGAATGACCAGCGACATGCCGACCGCCTGCCACTTACGACCGGCTAGTTCCGGGCGATGCGCGGTGGCGGAGAGCGGCAGCTTGTCGCCAAACACCTGCGAGAAGCCGACCCCGGCTTGTTCGAACACGGCACCTTCGGTCAGCACGCGCGAACGCCCGCCGCCGCCGCCTTCGCGATCCCAGCGGTCTTCGGCAAAATGCGCCTGGCCGTCTTCGGCT
>JANOOV010000531.1:0-2369 GCA_031421535.1 Gammaproteobacteria bacterium | reverse complement strand
TCGTTCAGCACATAACCGCTGGCGTCGATGAGCCCGTCCTGGCCGTGGGTGGTGAAGGGGTCGAGCGCGATGTCGGTGATGACGCCAAGCTCCGGCACGTTTTGTTTCAGCGCGCGCACGGCGCGCTGCGCCAAGCCGTCGCGGTTAAACGCTTCGCGTGCATCCAGCGATTTTTTTTCGGCGGTCACCACCGGGAACAAGGCTACTGCCGGGACGCCTAAATCGACCAGTTCCGCTGCTTCTTTTAACAGCTCGTCGATGGTCACGCGTTCGATGCCGGGCATGGACGGAATAGCCACGCGCTGGTGCTGGCCTTCCATGACGAATACCGGGTAAATAAAATCGTCGGCGCTCAGATGCGATTCGCGCATCAGGCGGCGCGAGAAATCGTCGTGGCGCATGCGGCGTGGTCGCACGCGCGAAAAGCTGCCTTTGCCGGTGTCTAGTAGCGCCACGGGAAACCTCTTGAAACAAATTACTCAGGGCATCATAAACGACCAGGCGCCAATCTCGAAGATTTGGCGCCTGTCGCCCCTCCCTGCAATCGTAGAACTACTTCCGCTTTTTCTTGGCGGCGGCTTTTTTCTTGGGTACGGCTTTTTTTGCTGCGGGTTTCTTTTTCGCAACCGGCTGCTTTTTTGCGGCAGGCTTTTTGACCACAGCCTTCTTTTTCGGCATGACCTTTTTCTTGGCCACGATTTTTTTCTTGGCAACTTTTTTCACTGCCGCTTTTTTATTGGGCACGGCTTTTTTCTTTATAGCTGATTTTTTTGCTGGTGCTTTTTTCATGGGTGCTTTCTTTTTTGGAGCGGCTTGCTTTTTCACCGCTGTTGTTTTTGCCGCTGGTTTCACGGTGGGCTTTTTTACCGCCGGTTTGGGCTTGGCCGCAAACACGGCGGCGGCGGTACGTGCGATCTCGGCCTGGCGCTCGGCGGTTTTCACGACATTCTTTTTCGGCAGTTCAATATCGTGTTGCACAAACAGCGTGTCGATAACGCCTTGCTCAGGCAGCTCATCGACGACCTTGCAGATATCGCTGAAGATATCCTGAATTTCACCGACGCCCTGCACCGTGCGCAGTTTGTTTTGATTACGGTAATACGCAATCAGCGGGGTGGTTTGCGCTTCGTAGACGCGCAACCGGTTGCCGATGGTTTCTTCGTTGTCGTCGGAGCGGTGGTGCAGGTTGCCGCCGCAGCGGTCGCAGCGCTCGGCCAGACGCGACGGCGAGCTGTAAATGTTGAACAGCGTGCCGCAGGAAACACAGGTGCGCCGACCGGTGATGCGCTGGATCAAAATGTCGAAGTCCACCGCGATGAGGATGGCGGCGTCCAGCGGCTTGGTGATTTTCGCCAGCATCGCATCCAGGGCCTGGGCCTGCATCATGTTGCGCGGAAAACCGTCGAGGATGAAGCCGTCCTGGGTATCCGGTCTGGCCATCCGGTCGCGGATCATGTCGAGCACGACCTGATCGGGCACCAACTGACCGGCGTCGAGCGCAGACTTGGCCATGACGCCGGTGGGCGTTTTTGCTTCCACGGCGGCGCGCAGTAAATCGCCGGTGGAAATTTGCGGAATCCGGTATTTCTCAGCGAGACGTTTCGCTTGGGTTCCTTTGCCGGAACCGGGTGCACCAAGCAGTACGATTCTCATTGTCGTGATCCACTCCCATGGCTTGATTTTGTCGTCCCGAACTATGCATCGAACAGCGTGTTCGGTCAATGCCGCCATCAGCGATTTCAACTTCTCAGCGCAGGCAGGCTAGAGTAGATAGTAGCCGGTTTCTTGGTGAGCACAATTTACGGGAGCAAGACATGGCAAAGAAGAATGCTTTTTACGCGCAGTCGGGTGGAGTTACCGCAGTGATTAACGCATCGGCGTGTGGATTGATCGAAACCGCACGCAAGCACAAAGACAAAATCGGCAAGGTCTACGCCGGACGCAACGGCATCATCGGTGCGTTGACCGAAGACCTGATCGACACCAGCAAAGAATCGGCGGCGTTTATCAAAGCGCTGCGGCACACGCCGTCGGGCGCGTTCGGTTCCTGCCGCTACAAACTCAAAAGCCTGGAGCAAAACCGGCGTGAGTACGAACGCTTGATCGAAGTGTTCAAGGCGCACAACATCGGCTATTTTTTCTACAATGGCGGCGGCGATTCGGCCGACACCTGCCTGAAAGTATCGCAGCTTGCCGAAACCATGGGCTACCCGATTCAGGCGGTGCATGTGCCCAAGACCGTTGACAACGATTTGCCCATCACCGACAACTGCCCCGGCTTCGGCTCGGTAGCCAAGTACATCGCGGTGTCGACGCGCGAAGCGAGCTTCGACGTGGCGAGCATGTGCAAAACTTCGACCAAGGTTTTC
>JANOOV010000530.1:0-2211 GCA_031421535.1 Gammaproteobacteria bacterium | reverse complement strand
GGTATGGACGAGCTGTCCGAAGAAGACAAGCAAAGCGTATCCCGCGCCCGTAAAATTCAGCGCTTCCTGTCGCAACCCTTCTTCGTCGCCGAAACCTTTACCGGCTCACCCGGTAAATACGTGTCGCTCAAAGATGCGATCAAGGGTTTCAAAGCCATTGTGTCCGGCGAATACGATCATCTGCCGGAACAGGCGTTCTACATGGTGGGCGGTATCGAAGAAGCGGTCGAAAAAGCCAAGAAGCTGCAGTAACTGCTGCGAATCGGGAGTAGATTATGGCCATGACCCTGCATGTCGATATTGTAAGCGCAGAAAAATCCATTTTCTCGGGCACTGCCGAGATGGTATTCGCCCCGGCGGTGATGGGAGAAGTCGGCATTATGCCGCGCCACGCTCCGTTACTCACACGCCTGAAACCCGGCGAAGTGCGCGTGAAGCTGGTCGGCGGCGAAGAGGAATTTTTCTATGTGTCCGGCGGCATTCTGGAAATCCAGCCGCATGTGGTCACGGTGTTGGCGGACACGGCCGCACGCGCACATGACCTCGACGAAGCCGCTGCGCAAGAAGCCAAACAGCGTGCGGAGGAAGCACTCAAAGACCAGAAGAGCGAAATCAACTACGCGCGCGCGCAGGTAGAGTTGGCCGAAGCCATGGCCCAGCTGAATGCCTTGAAGCGGCTGAAAAAGAAAGGCCGCTGATTCGTCACGCGTGGATGGCTATAATAAAGGGCGGCGCAAGCTGCCCTTTTTCGTTTCGGCGCCGATAGGTTTCTACCCCATGCCCCCGGAATTTTTATGAGCAACACCGTCAACACGCTGAGCATCATCATTCTCGCCGCCGGGCAAGGCACGCGCATGCAGTCCGACGTGCCCAAGGTGCTACACGAAATCGGCGGGAAACCGCTGCTGGAACACGTGATCAACGCGGCGAGCAAATTAAAGCCGCAGCAAATTTACACCGTGTACGGACACGGCGGCGAAAAAGTCAAAGACCGGCTCGCGCATCTAGCGGTACAGTGGGTAGAGCAGAAGCAGCAACTGGGCACCGGCCATGCGGTTGACCAAGCAATAGGCTTCGTCCCCGATGACCACATCGCGATGGTGCTCTACGGCGATGTACCGTTGGTGTCCGAGGCCACTTTACGTGCGCTGGCGGCAGCTTCCTCAAGTGCGCTAGGTGTCGTGACTTACGAATTGGCCCAACCCTTTGGTTACGGCCGCATCGTGCGTGACAGCCAGCACCGTGTACAAAAAGTGGTAGAAGAAAAAGACGCCAGTGCTCAGCAGCGCACCATCCGTGAAATCAATGCCGGGATCATCGCCGCACCGGCGGTGTTGCTGCGTGCCTGGCTGGCCGCGCTGGATACAAAAAATGCCAACGGCGAATATTATTTAACCGACGTCATCGCCAAAGCCGTTGCACAAGGCGTTGAAGTCAAGACCGTCGCGGCAGCGACGGCCCATGAAATTCTCGGCGTGAATACCAAGGCGCAGCTCGCCGAGTTGGAGCGCGAATACCAGTGGCTGCAAGCGCAAAAATTGATGACACAAGGTGCCACACTGCGCGACCCACGGCGTATCGACGTGCGCGGCGAGGTCAGTGTTGGCAAGGATGTGGTGATCGACGTGAACGTAGTGTTGGAAGGCCGGATCGAGTTGGGCGACCGCACTTACATCGCCCCCAACAATGTGCTGCGCGATGTGGTGGTGGCGAATGATGTCAACATCAAACCCAATTGTGTGATCGAAGCTGCGCGCATCGGCGCGGGTTGCGAGATCGGCCCGTTTGCGCGGATTCGTCCGGCCACGGTGCTGGCAGAAAAAGTTCACATCGGCAATTTTGTGGAGCTGAAAAAATCCGATGTCGGGCCAGGTTCAAAAATCAATCATCTCAGCTATGTCGGCGACACTACGATTGGCAGTGGTGTCAACGTCGGTGCGGGTACCATCACCTGCAATTACGACGGCGCGAATAAATATCGCACGATCATCGGTGACAATGCGTTCATCGGTTCGGATACGCAATTGATCGCGCCGGTTGAAATCGGTGCGGGCGCCACCATCGGTGCGGGCTCGACCATTACGCAAAATACGCCGCCCAATGAGTTGACTTTGAGTCGCGTAAAACAAGTCACCGTGAAAGGCTGGAAACGGCCAGTAAAGAAAAAACCCGAATAATTCAGGAGAAGCGACTATGTGCGGCATCGTCGGC
>JANOOV010000529.1:0-3569 GCA_031421535.1 Gammaproteobacteria bacterium | reverse complement strand
CAGGAAATTCAAGCCGATTTTGTCGCCGCCGACGGCCACAAGTGGCTGCTCGGCCCCGAAGCGGTGGCGGTGTTTTATTGCCGCGCGGAACTGCGCGAGCGCCTGCGCCTGCAGCAGTTCGGCTGGCACATGGTCGAAGATTCCGCCGACTATCGCGCCGATGCGTGGACACCCGCGCACAGCGCGCGCCGCTTTGAATGCGGCAGCCCGAACATGCCGGGCATCCACGCACTGGAAGCAAGCGTGTCGCTGTTGCTGGAAGTCGGCATGGAGGAAATCGAACGGCGCGTGCTTGAAAACAGCGCATTTTTACTCACGCAGATTGCTGCACTGCCCGACTATGAACTCATCACCGACGCCACACCCGGCCGCTTCGCGGGAATTGTCACGTTCCGCCACCGCAGCGTGGATCAAATGTTGCTGCACAAATATCTGGCCGACCACAACGTATTCTGCGCACCACGCGGCGGCGGCATCCGCTTCTCGCCACACTACTACACGCCGCATGCGCAGTTGCAGCGCACGGTGGATATTCTCGCGGGTTTTACTTTTTAAACAGGGCGCGTGCTTTCGGCCAAGAGCTGGCAATCCGGAGCTGTATTAGCCATCCTGAAAGCGGAAAATCCGCTGCCCCACCACTCGCTAGGGCGGGGAGCTCGACTAGCGCCCTCCCGCTTGAGCTCACCGACCTCGTGCCTAAAGTGAAGCGTCTCATCGCTCGCCAACACAGGCACGAAGAACATTCGGTAGACGTCACCCTTAGCACCCGTTCTTCGCTTACCGCAGGCAATTTTCCGGGACATCTCTCGCGCCCTAGATTATGAGGATCACCAGCGACAGAATCTCACCGATGCCCGGCACGGTGCGCAACAACATCATGTATGCCATTTGGCTTGCCCTGCTGCTGGCGGCTATTTGGGGTTCCAGTCGCTCCACACCCATCGCGGGCGCAGGTTTTGAAGCATCAAAACAGCAAAAACTAATCGTTAAATTACTTTTGGTCTCGGGCTCTTTAGCAATTATCGCCGCATCCGGTGCGTTACTGTGGGGGCTTGTTGCGGGACAGCATGCCTAACATGGCACTCGAGAGGGCAGAAACGAGAAACGGGTAGAGTAGAGAACAGGATTCAGTATTCCGTAGGCGCGACCTGAGCCGCTTCCTCATGCTACCGGGGCGCACGGACAACTCCTCGGACGGGACTTTAACCCGCTAGATTTAATGCTGTTACTGCGAACGGTCAGGCTTGCATAATTGCATTGTTAAACCTTCTCCAATTTCTTTGTCTGGAAAAAAAGGGGCAGATTTATCAGTGAGATCTGCACTTTTCCACCTTTGCTTACCTTGTCAAGAACCGTCAATTTTTGTAACTTACGGCGATTCCGCAAACCCGAAAAACAATCCCGCCTCCTGCCATTCTCGAATCTGCACGCCGTCGATTACGTGTTCCTGTGCCGTTTCAAGCACCGGCGCGCCGTGCAAGGTTCGCTGGTACAAGGTGTAGCTGCGTCCGTCGCGATCCTGCAAGCGCACTTGCGCGGCGAGGTGGCCCTGGATGGAACAGTAGCGCGCACCGACGACAGCCAGCCCTGCGACTGGCAAGCGTGACGGCGCCGTCAACACAAAATCCAGCTTGCTCATTTGCGTGCGCAAGCTCGCGTAGTCGGTGGCGGAAAATTCAACTGCGAGTTGTTTTTTGTGATTGAGTGCAATCTCGCGCGCAGCGCGTATGCTCCAGTCCTCGCTCGACGCTACCTGCCAAAGCGTTAGCGGTACGACGGCAGCGATCAGCGCCGCGACGACGGTGATCACCCAGGATTTGCGCAATGCAACCCAGCGGTTGTTTTTCAGTTGCGCCGTGTCGGCTTGCGCAAGCAACTGCGCCAATTTTTCCGGGCGCAATGTCTCGCGCGTGTAATGGTCTTTTACATGCTCATTCAAGCGCTGCTCACTCATAAACCGGACTCCTTCCGCTCATCGCGCTGCGGCAGCATACGGCGCAGCTTGTGCCGTGCGCGGTGGATCAAGCTCAGCACGGTGCCGCGTGTTTGCTTTGTAAGATCGGCGATTTCCTGCGCGGTGTAGTCTTGCACCGCCGCCAGGAATAATGCTTCGCGCTCCACCGGACGTAAGCTCGCCAGCGCCGCTTCCAACGCCTGTTCTTCGACACGAAATAGCGGGCCGATGTCGCGTAGCTCGTCATCCATATCCAGCTCGACGTGCGCGTCTGCTAGCGGAATCATCGGTACCAGGCGCTCGCGCTTGTACAGATTGAGAAAACGCGTGCGGATCGCGCTGAACAAATAAGTCCGCGTGCGCGCACCGCGCGCTTGCAATACCGCAACCCACGCGTCTTGCAATAAATCTTCCGCGCGGGTTTTGTGATGCGTGAGCGACAACGCATAGCGGTAGCCGTGCTGTAACAACTCGGTCAACTCCGCCATGCGCGCCGCTTCTATTGTCACGCCAAGGCGCCTATCGATAGGTCGGTTGGAGCGGGAACGGCAGCACCGCGTAATCCGGGATGTTCGGCGCGTCCACCAAAATCTCATCGCCGCTCAGGCTTTCCAGAAACGCACGCAGTGCGGCTTTTTCATCTTTGGTCAAGTTGAGCGGTTTAATCATTTTCGACTTGGTGCTGAACGGGTCGTCATCGCCGCCACGGTTATAAAAATCGATCACCGCATCCAGCGTTGCGAACACGCCGTTGTGCATATACGGCCCAGTGTATTTCAACTCGCGCAGCGTCGGCGTTCTGAACGTGCCTTTGTCTTCGGCTTTTTTGGTATCGAGATAATGGCCGGGATCACGATCAAAGGCGAGAAATTCGGCTTCAGGAATACCTTTCGCCTTGATGCGTTCGCGCATCGCGATTTGGCGTTGCGGATCGCTCGCGAAAATTTTGTTCACCGGCACGCCGAGGTTGTGAAAACTTTGGTCGGTCAGCATCGCGCCGCCGTGACATTGCACGCATCCGGCCTTGCCCTGAAATAATTCCAGCCCTTTCACCGCGGTGGCGCCGAGAGCATTTTTTTCGCCTTTCATGTGCCGATCAAACGGTACGTTCTTCGAGACGATGGTGCGTTCGAATGCAACGATGGCCAGCAACGCGTTATCAAAGGTCGGTGCGCTGTTAAACACGTCTTTGAACATTTTGACGTAGGCGGGCACCTGGCGCATGCGCTCTTCTGCCAAGCCCATGTTCATGTTTTGCGCGAGCGGCCCGGTGAGGGCGCCTTTGGCCTGCGCTTCCAAGGTCGCTGCCGAGCCGGTCCAGAACCATTTGTTGAGATAGGCCACGTTCAGGATCGTTTGCGAATTACGCCAATGCACGGTGCCGGGATAGCCAATGGATAACGCGTTACCGTCGCCCCATCCCAACTTCGGAACATGGCAGCTCGCGCAACTGGTGGTGCCATCACCCGATAGGCGCGGATCGAAGTAGAGTATTTTTCCCAGCTCGATTTTCGCGGGTGTCTGCATGTTGTTGTCGGGAACTGGCACCGGCGGTAACCCCGCCAACGGTTCGTTGGTCGCTGCCCCCGCCCATCCAGGCGACAGAATCGATAGC
>JANOOV010000528.1:0-5226 GCA_031421535.1 Gammaproteobacteria bacterium | reverse complement strand
TGATTTTGGCCTGCGCGCATCGTTCGGGAAGCGCCGTATCGGCCTGCCGATGGGTTGTGATGCTTGTGGGGTTCGTTCCCCTGATTGCATCGGCGGCGGTTTGGACTGTCGAGCCTTCAATCGATGCGTCAACATCTTATGCCGACAACGTCACCCTGGCCGCCGAAGGTCAGGAGCAGGGCGAGTTTGTGTTGGGTGTGTCGCCCGGTGTTTCAGTGCGAGCCGATGGGCGCCAGTTGAACATGCTGTTCAATTACGGTTTTGAAAAGTTGTACTACGTAAACGACAGCAGCCGGAACTATTCCCGACAGCTATTTCAGGGCCGTGCCGATGCTGAGCTGGTGCCGGATTTCATTTTTTTGGACGGCTCCGGAAGAATCAGCCAGCAATTGGTTGATCCTCTGGGCAGCGCCGGGTTGGGTGAGTTGGCGGTCAGCGAAAACGTCGGCGAGGTGAGTACCTGGACGCTTTCGCCGTCCCTGCGTCGGCGCATGGGTGATTTGCTGCTGGAGTTAGGAATGAATTTCGACATCGTGGATTATCCCGCCGCATCGCGCGACAGTTATGCACGCGACTATCGATTCGATATTGGCAGTAACCCACAATTGCAACATGTGGCCGTATGGCGTCTGGGTTTGAGTCGGCGCGAGGTTTTTTTCGACGGGGATGATGCCAATCAGTTGTATGAAACGGTCAGCGGATTATTTCGCTATCACTTAAGCCCGGAATGGAGTTTGGAGACGAATGTCGGTTACGTGCGTAATAGCTTTCAATACGATCCATTAACTGCAGCGTCCCCAGAGGGCCGGATATGGACGGCAACGATAACGTGGGAACCTACGCCGCGTACCCTGATTTCGGCCGGGGTGGGTGAGCATTTTTTCGGTTCCACACACTTTGCAAATATCAGGCACCGCAGCCGGTTTAACACGCTACAGTACAATTACACGGAAGAGATATCGTCAGCCCGTCAGCTGCAAGTGAATCAGAACCGCAACAACCCCTCGATTGACGAAAACGGTACTCCGGTAATTAGTCCGGTGGATCCAGAAACCGGGCAACCCGCTGTGGATTTGCTCGTGGTGTCCCAGACCACGGAAGTCTTCGTGGCCAAACGCAACAGATTCAATTGGGGTTTTCGCAGTTTGCATGCATCGTTTGGTGCGGAGAGCTTTCACGAGCGTCGCCACCTGCAGTCTTCCGGTGGCACGGAAACGGTGATCGGGGGCGGCGTAAATACAGGATGGCATCCGTCCGGCCGCAGCGATTTTCTGGCGAATTACAGCGAACAAACCGTAAATTTTATGACCGGTCGCGAAGACCATTATCGCGATTTAAGATTGGAAGCGAGGCGTCGCTTTCGTCCCAAGCTTACCGGCGTGCTTCAATACCTGCGCAACGCGCGTGAATCCTCAGACAGTGCGATTACCAAGTATGTTAATCGCGTCGTGACCGCACGCGTGCACATCCTGTTTTGACGTCGATGATGTTTATGATTAGGGTCTGTTGCCATATGTTTTCCCCCTCGCGTTGCTGCCCGAATATGTCGCCTGCAAGGCGCGAGGTGCCGCGCGTAGTTATTCTATGCGCAAGCCGAGCAACGCCGCAGGAGACGTATTCGGGCGCAACCCGAAGGGACGGGCCGCATTTCGCACGAGGCGGCGTTGCAGCTCGTTTGTTTGGAATAACCAAACGGCTCTCGCCGCGCCTTGCCCCGTGCGAAATGCGGCCCGTCGCGAGGGGGAAAACATATGGCAACAGACCCTAGCAGCCCCAAAATAACCAACGCCATGACCGTGGACGTGGAAGATTACTTCCAGGTTTCGGCGTTCGAACACGTCATTGCGCGCGACCAATGGGAACAGGTGCCGCACCGCGTCGAGCGCAATACGGATCGCATTCTGGATATTTTTGCGGACCACAATGTGAAAGCAACGTTTTTCACTTTGGGCTGGATCGCCGAGCGTTATCCTGGGCTCACGCGGCGCATCGTCGCGCAGGGGCACGAATTGGCGAGCCACGGATATTCGCACATTCGCGCCACGCAACAGCATCCCGCCGAGTTTCGCGCTGATATCACGCGCGCCAGGAAAATCCTCGAGGACATCAGCGGCGGGGCGGTACGCGGCTATCGCGCGCCGAGTTATTCCATCGGCGCCAATAACCTGTGGGCGCTGGACGAACTCAAGGCGGCAGGATACGAATACAGTTCCAGCATTTATCCGGTGAAGCACGACCTGTATGGCATGCCGGAGGCGGCGCGTTTCGCGTTTTACCCACGCGGTAACGACGGCATTCTCGAGGTGCCGATCACCACGCTGCACGTCTTGGGCAAAAACTGGCCGTGCGGCGGTGGCGGTTTTTTCCGTTTGTATCCCTATGCATTTTCGCGCTGGGCGTTGCGCCGGGTGAATCAGCGCGACGGACAGTCAGGCATGTTTTATTTTCACCCCTGGGAGATTGATCCCGACCAGCCCCGCCAGCAAAACATCCCGTTGAAAACACGCGTGCGTCATTACCTCAATCTGGGGCGTATGGAAAACCGGTTGCAGGCGCTGTTGCGCGATTTCGCGTGGGGCCGCATGGACGAAATTTTTCTGCCGCATGCAACCCAGGCGCAACGCGTCGATACGCCACATTCCGCAGGAGTTCCGCGTGTCGGCAGTTTCTGAAATCAAGGTGCAAACGCTGGATGCGGCGAATGCGGCACGCTGGGATGCATTTGTCCTGGCCTGCCACGAAGCCACTTTCTTTCATCGCGCGGGGTGGAAAGACGTTATCGAACGTGCGTTCGGCCACCGCATGTACATGTTGTACGCCGAACGCAACGGGCAGATTGAAGGTGTTTACCCATTGGGGCATGTGCGTAGTTCGCTGTTCGGCAATGCGCTTATTTCGGTGCCGTTCTGTGTTTACGGCGGCGTGGCGGCGGCGAATGACGCAGCACGCGCCGCACTCGACACCGCCGCCCAGAATCTGGCGGTAAAACTCGGGGTGGATTATCTGGAAGTGCGCAGCAAAGTGCCGCGTCACGACGACTGGCTGCGCAAGGATCTCTACGTGACCTTCCGTAAAGCCATTGATCCCGATGTTGAAACGAACATGGCCAACATTCCGCGCAAACAACGCGCGATGGTGCGCAAGGGCATTGATGCGGGTCTGGTCGGCGAGCTTGATGTCAACATCGAGCGCTTTTATGAAGCCTATGCGCACAGCGTACACGCGCTGGGTACGCCGGTGTTTCCGAAAAACTACTTCAAAATTCTGTACGAAGTGTTCAGCAAAGACGCGGATATTTTAACCGTGACCAAAGACGGCAACCTGGTTGCAAGCGTCATGAATTTCTATCATCGCGATGAAGTGCTGCCGTATTACGGTGGCGGCACCAGCGCAGCGCGCGAATACAAAGGCAACGATTTCATGTACTGGGAGCTGATGCGCCGCAGCTGCGAGCGCGGCCTAAAAGTATTCGACTATGGCCGCAGCAAACAGGGTACCGGCTCTTACAGTTTTAAAAAGAATTGGGGCTTCGAGCCGCAACCGCTGTACTACGAATACTTTCTGGTCAAGGCCAAGGCGCTGCCTAATGTCAGCCCGACCAATCCCAAATACGAACTGTTCATCAAACTGTGGAAGAAGCTGCCGTTTGCCGTCACCAAAATCATTGGTCCCTTGATCGCTAAAAATATTGGCTAAACTTAAGATTACCACCACCCTGGCGGTTGCCTGTGCGCGGCAGAGGTATCTAGATATGAACTCCATTCTTGCTCGTGTACGCAGTGGTTTACAGATTCGATACCTTCCGGTGCTCAATAATATTTTTCTGTTTAGCCTTGTTTGCATGCCCACGGCGCTCGCTGTACTGGTATTCAAGCTGGGCATTTTGAACGGAGGAGGCTTCCTCGTCTCTGCACGCAACCTGGGATTCACGGCGCGGGATTTTGGCTTTATTGGCAACAGCTCTTTCTTCGCAAGTGATCTGGTATTGCTATTTTTGGTTGCTCCCATCGCTTTATTTCTCATCACTCGATGGTTGCCTGCCAAATTGCGCGCGGTGGCAGCGACGACCTTGACGGTTATTTGCGCCATATTTGTTTACGCAAATATGCTGAGCATGGGCAATATAGGTCGCTATTTGTCGGCGGACTTGTTGCAGGACTCAATCGCTTGGGGTGTGGAGAATCCCGAGCAAATTCGCGCATACATAGGTGTTGGTGGCGCGCTTAAGTTGGCGATGCTCGTCTTGATAACGTGTTGGGCAGGAATCATTGCACACCGCATGATTACCAAACAGCAGAGCCTGCGTCGTCTGACGCGCAGTGTGCATGCGGCAAGCGTAACAACCACGATTGTGGCGGGAATCCTGGGAGTTTTGTTATGGATGTACCCGCTAAAAACAACGCCGTATCACGAACCATTATTGATTTCCGCCGCGCGCGGATTTTTTGGCAACACGGGTGTTGATGCGCAATTCTCAATGTCTTCCATGGGTGAGCTTTCCAAAGAATTTAGTCGCATGACCAGTACGCCGGACTATCAGCGTGACAAGCGTTATTTTGCCAAGGCGGCAAACTTCGACATTGTTTACTTTATTTTCGAGACCGGGCCACACCGGTCGCTGAGCATCGAGGGCAATCTGGATGACTTTCCAAATCTACGTGAGCTGCGTGAACATTCGCTGGTTCCCGTAAAGCATTTCTCCACCTACCCGTATACCAGCGATGCGTTGTTTTCAATGTTCTCTTCGTGGTACCCCGTTTTCCGGCGTGACCTGATGCGCACCCGCGAGGCGAGAAATATTCCAGGCTTGCTCCAGCAACTGGCGTTAAAAAATTATTCGGTCGCATTGTATTCGACTGGGCGAGGAAGGTTTGATCCAGATGACCGCATGTTCGACATGCTGGGTACTACACAACAGTTTTACGCCGAGGGGCGCGACCAAGCGTCTCACTACGATACGGAGCTGGAGCGCAAGGTAGCTATCGATAAATATATCTTTACCGAGATGTTGCGCAATATCGACGAATGGACCAACGCGAAGCGGCGCTACGCGGCAATATTTTTACCCCAAATCGGGCACGGTCCCTGGACTTCGGACGCTCTTCCGGAGGGTGGCACCGTCCCGCAACGTGGGCGCGCGTTAATGAAACTGCAAGAAGTATGGCTCGGTGAGCTGATCACATTGCTAAAGAAAAAAGGCACACTCGACAAGACATTGATTGTTAT
>JANOOV010000527.1:0-4624 GCA_031421535.1 Gammaproteobacteria bacterium | reverse complement strand
GCCCAGCACTTTCCACCACACGTAGAAGTGCCGCTTCCAGACAATGATCCAGCGCAGGCTTAAGAGCGGCGGCGAAAGGTCGAGCGTCATATCAATCCCGCAAGTCACGGCCGGTTAATTTTAAAAAAACATCTTCGATGTTGGCGCGGCGGCTGGCGAATTGGAACTGTGAATGGCCGCTGAGCGCTTGCAATAAGGGCTGTTCGTCGACGCAGTAGCAAAAGGCCGTGTCGCCGACCAGCTCAATGCGCTGCGTAAGCGGCGTCGCCACCGCACTCACCCACGCACTAATGTCAGGACCGTGCACTTCTACCACGTGCGGCTCGATCAGCGTGCGGATTAATTCTTGCGGCGTGCCGGTGACCAGGATTTTGCCGTGATCCATGATGGCCATGCGATCGCACAGGCGTTCGGCTTCGTCCATGTAGTGGGTGGTGAGCACCAGAGTTTTGCCTTCGGCTTTCAAGGTGCGCAGTCTTTGCCAAATCACATGGCGCGCTTGCGGATCAAGCCCGGTGGACGGCTCGTCGAGAATCAACAGATCGGGCGCATTCACCAGCGCGCGCGCCAGCGTGAGACGGCGCTGCATGCCGCCGGACAAAGTGGTGACGTTGGCCTGGGCTTTTTCTTCGAGCGACACAAATGCCAGCAGTTCGGCGATACGTGCTTTGACTTGCGGGCCGCGTAAACCAAAATAGCTGGCGTAGGTGGTGAGGTTTTCAGTGACGGTGAAATCCGGATCGAGATTGTCTTTTTGCGGCACGACTCCCACGCGTTCGCGCACTTGCCGTGCCTGCGCGGGCACCGGCAGCCCCAGCACCTCGATGCTGCCGCCGTCCGGCGGAGTGACGCCGAGCAGCATGCGCAACGTCGTGGACTTGCCCGCGCCGTTCGGCCCCAACAGGCCAAAGCATTCGCCGCGTTGCACGTCAAGGTCGATGCCATCGACGACGGTTTGCCCGGCGTAAACTTTGCGCAAGCCGCGTACTGAAATAACGGAGTCCATCAGATTTTCAAGCGCTCCACCACGCGCCCGTTGACCAAGTGCTCCTGAATAATCTCGTCGATGTCGGCTTTATTTTTGTACGTGTACCACACGCCTTGCGGATAAATCACCAGCGTCGGACCTTGCGCGCAACGGTCCATGCAACCCGCGTTGTTCACGCGCACCTTGCCTGCTCCGGCGAGCTTCAATTCCTTGGTGCGTGCCTTGGCGTAATCGCGCAGCGCCTGCGCATCGTGATCCTGACAACAGGCCTTCCCGCCCTCACGTTGATTGGTGCAGAAAAATAGATGGTGTTGGTAGTACGACATAGTGAAGGCCCGGCGGAACGTAGAGTGGAATGACATTATAGGGAAAAACAGTGAACATAGAGCGCTCGCTTTTAGTAGCCCGTTCCACCAAAAGGATTACAAATGAAACCGATGGATTTTTTTGCCGTGCGAGGCGTAGACCCGCCGCCGCACTTATTGTGCGGCAAGGGGTTGCAACGACGCATGGTAAAAAAAGACGCGGTTTCATGTAAGCCTTTTGGTGGAACGGGCTACTAGGCCGATATTACCGTGCACACCGCCAAACAACTCAACGCCCTCGCCGACCGCTGCGTGAAATGCGGCATGTGTCTGCCGCATTGCCCGACCTATCACCTCACGCGCGACGAGAGCGAATCGCCACGCGGACGCATCGCGCTCATCCAAGGTTTGACCGGCGGGCAATTGGCGTTTTCTGAAAAGCTCGGCACCCATTTGGAAAATTGCCTCAAGTGCCGCGCCTGCGAACGCGTGTGCCCGTCGCTGGTACCGTATGGCGAACTCATCGACGGCGCGCTTACGCACATCGCACGCGAAGTCGCGCCGCCGACTGCACGACGATTGCGCCTGCTCAACCTCATTACGCAACGTACCACCCTGCGCACGTTTGCGATGTTGCTGCGTGTTTACCAACGCAGTGGCCTGCGCGCGCTGCTGCGCGGCAGCGGCCTGCTCAAGCTGCTGGGGCTCGCACGTCATGATGGCCTGCTGCCGTCGCTGCCTTCGGCGCACACATGGCAAACGTATTATCCGGCGCAAAACACAGCGCGCGGGGATGTCGCGTTGTTCACCGGTTGCATCGCCGACGCCTTCGACCAAGCCACGTCACGCGCTGCGATACAGGTTTTGACACAATTAGGTTACGGCGTCCATGTGCCGCCCACGCAACGCTGCTGCGGCGCGCTGCACCTGCACAATCAGCAGCCCGAACAGGCGAGCGCGTTGGCGCAGGAAAATCTCACCGCCTTCGGCGCGCTCGATGTGCAGGCGATTATCAGCACCGCCAGCGGCTGCGGTGCGACACTGAGCGAATACGCCAACGACCCGCGCGCGACCGGCTTCACGCACAAAGTTGTCGATATCAGCGCGTTTATCGCCTCGATTCGGTGGCCGGATAATGTCACGCTCAGCCCGCTCAAAGCCTGCGTCGCGGTACATGACCCGTGCAGCCTCACCCACGTGTTACGCCAGCACGCACAACCCTACGCGCTACTGCGCAAAATTCCCGACATCGAATTGGTCTGCCTACCCGACCGCGCCCGTTGCTGCGGCGCGGCGGGCAGCTACATGCTTACGCATCCCACGCAGGCCGACACGCTGCGTGATGAAAAACTCGTCGGCATCGAACAGCTCGGCGCGCAGATTTTGGTGACCTCCAACATCGGCTGCGCGCTGCATTTGGCGGCGGGGTTGCGCGAAAAGAATTTATCGATTGAAGTCATGCACCCGATCACATTGCTGGCGCGACAATTAGTTATGGGGCATTTCCTCACGCGCGGGAGGATGTATTCGCAGTGATTTCATTTACCAATTCATCCGTGAAATGCTGGGTTTAAAAACCCAGCCTACGAACTCGTTTATCTGAGCTACTCGCTATTTGCGAAGGGCCTCAAGAAATTCGTCCGCGCTAACCCCGGCTTGTTTGAGGATGCCACCGAGCGTGCCCAATTTAATTTCGCGATGGTTCGGAACCACGCAGCCCATCGAACCACGCCGTAAAATGACATGGCTGCCTCGCTGGCGAAGGACAACGAAGCCGATACGTTCGAGGGCGCGAACTGTTTCTGCGCCGGAGACGAGCGGCAGTCTAGGCATGCACCGCGACATCGAAGGTAGTCACTAAAGGTTGCCCGCACGTGGTGATTGGGAATTCCTCCAGATAAAGTTCGGTGGCTTCGCGCAGATTCGCCAAGGCCTCCTCAATGGATTCGCCCTGCGTGGTTGTTCCCGTCTCGGGATTCAGTGCAGTAAACCCGCCTTCCGGCGCAGGAATAAGAACCGCTGTAAGAATCATTGCAGTGCCTCCAGTTAGATCAAAAGAATTATCTCTCTTCGAGCTGGAAAAACCTATTGCTTAGTGCTATAGCAAAAACTCCTACGGATACGGCGGGCTGATTCAACGTAAAGAATGCCATCACCACCAAAGAATGCATAAGGAAGATAAAACGCAAATGCTGCTTACCCTGCAAAACAAAATACCCTTGCGGTTCATACCGCAAGGGTGTTTTTATTTGGCACCGCAACTATTAAAAATAGGAAGCGTAGCAAGTGTAGCGTGCGCTGCGCGCACGAAATGGCTGTGGGGTGCCATGCAGGCGATGGAAGGGAAGTGAGAGTGGGTTGTCCAATGACCGGCGCTGCATCATCATCTGGGCGGGTAGTTCGTGCGCATAGCGCTACAAATCCTCTACCCTTTTATCCCCCCCTTTTACCCCATACTGATACCGTTACGGATTCTTGTTACACGCGCGATTTCCAGTACCCCGGTGATTTGCGTAGATGCATCAGCGCAATAACTTCAACGAAGTCGCCCCGTTCCCGGAAGATGATCCCGTAGGGGAACCGGGGCAGGCGACACTTGCGCACGTCCGATTCCACCATACGATAAATTCCCGGATGTTTACGAACGCGCAAAAGCACATCTTCGAGCGCATCCATGAAGCGTATTTCCAGACCGGGTTGCTGCTCTCTGTAGAAAGTCAAAACATGGAGTATTTCCTCACGCGCGGGAGGATGTATTCGCAGTGATTTCATTTCATGCTGGAGCGAATTTCTTGCAGCACGTTGTCTCCATCGAGTAATCCCCCTTGTCCGGAATCAACAACCGCGCAACGTTTATTTATTTCCTCGCGCCATGCGTCCGAAATCACGAAGTCTTCTTCGTAATCCAGGCTTTCAAGCAACACTTCTGCTAAATAGGCGCGGGTGGTGGGCTCCAGAGCCAGAGCCTCATTGATGATGTCTCGGGTATTACGTTTCATGGGGGTGTTCTCTGAATTTCAGTATGGGAGTAGGTTATCACCAATATCTGCAGCAGATGTAGCCGGGCATCCTCAATAGGCCACGTGTTGTGGATAACGAATACGCGTCGTTCTTTTCCCACAAAAAAATGCCCTTGCGGTATGAACCGTAAGGGCGATTTTTTAGGTGTCGGAGCGGCACCTCTTCATCCGTGAAATGCTGGGTTTAAAAACCCAGCCTACGGGCTGCAAGGCTCGATACCCAGCCCGTGGCTTGCGGTTACCGGAACGGGATTTCCGCCCGCTAGAATTTGCAGCAGTGCCCAGCCGCAACCAAGCCTGACCCTGTTCTG
>JANOOV010000526.1:0-5954 GCA_031421535.1 Gammaproteobacteria bacterium | reverse complement strand
TGAAAGGCGCGCAACGTCCGATCAATCCCTTGGTCCAGCGCATGGCGGTGTTAGCCGGACTGCGCGCCGTGGATTGGGTGGTGGCGTTCGGCACGGACACGCCTGAACGTTTGATTTGCAAGGTGCTACCCGACGTGCTGGTGAAAGGCGGCGACTATCAGGTGGAAGACATCGCCGGTCATCGTTGCGTGCTGGATGCTGGTGGTGCGGTAAAGATTTTGAACTTCGTCTCCGGCGTATCAACTACCGGCATGATCAATCGGGTGCTTGGGAAATAAGAGCGGTTACAAAAAAATCTCCATCGAAAACCCATTTAAATAATTTTAAAACGCCAAGCGGCTTTGGCTCGCTTATCAAAAGAAACCGTTTGCTCGCATCCGTAATTGGCATTGCGGCGCCCGATCAAGCAATCGGTAAATCCTACCGATGACCGGCGGTAATCCTGCAATGCAGCCAGCGTCATTTCGGCGCCTTTCACTTCAATCTCATGCGTCGACAAGATGCGTTCGAGTGTATCGGCGATTTCTTCGCGGCCGTAATCATAAGCCGACTCCAGCATCCATACCGTCTCACACAATACGATGCAATTCACGTATGACATGCCCGATTCCATGGTGCGTTTAGCCTTCGCCGCTTGCACTGGATCGTCGGCGACAAGATATCGAACCAGCACATTGGTATCGATGCCATTCATGGCTTTTTGAACCTGCGACGAATCGCCTCATCCATCACCTCGACCGGCATGGGTTTTTTGCTTTTGCGTTGGAGTAGCCCATACAGCTCGCCCACATGATGCTTGGCCGCCTCAAGCATCACCTGCCCGCTGTCGGTGATCCGAAACCTTAACCGGTTGCCAAATTTAAGGTGTAACCGGTCGCGAATATCGCGCGGAATTGTAACCTGACCCTTGGTAGTCAAGCGTGCGTCGGACATGGTCAGTTCCTGTAAGGGAGCGCCTTACCTAAAGTAAGGTATGAATTTTATACGCGTCAACAACTGGCTGGGGAAAACGCGGCAACCTGTTCATAGGCTCGTACTTCGCTGTGACCAATTACGCAAATGCGTCTTTACTGAAGTATTGCTCATATAGACGTAATAGACGTAACGCACTGTATTCTCCATTCAAAGTTATGTGCAGCGCCATATTATGACTTTATCAACCAATCTACCTTTTCCCAACGGAAAGGGTCTTGCCATTAAGGCTTTACTGCATCCGCATCAACTCATTCAGCTTCGTAACCACTTCCTCCACCGTTATCAAATCCATCGCGTCCGGGCTGCGTACGCGCTGCCCCCAACTCACTTCGTCCACGCTCTTGCCGACATCCGCGCGCACGGCTTCCGGATATTTGTTTACCACCCAGCGCTGGCTCAGGTACGGCCCGGTGCGTAGCGGATTGGACGTGGCGTACAAGCCGATGACCGGTGTGTTTACGCAGGTGGCCATGTGTGCAGGACCGGAATCCGGCGAAATCAATACCGTACCCCGTTGCAGCAACGCAAGCAGTTGCTTGAGGTTGGTTTGCCCGATGAGGTTGTGCGGTGTGTGCCGCGCCAGTTGCATGATCCGTGCGCCATATTCGCGCTCCAGTGGCGTGGGCCCGCCGGTTAACAGCACGCGCATGCCGTGCCGCTCCACGGCGTGGTCCACCACTTGCGCGTAGCGTTGCGCCGACCAATTACGCCAATTGCGCACGCGGGCGCTGGAGCAGGGGCTGATAATCAGCGTGGGCTGGTCGCCGGGCAAATGCTGTTGCGCATAAGCGCGCGCGGCGTCGGGAAGGGGAATATCCCAGCGCAGAATTTTCTCGTGCACGCCTAACACCTGGGCGAAGCCGAACAGCGCATCCAGCGCATGTTCGCGTGGCTGCGCTGCGATTTGCTGGTTGGTAAACAGCCATTGCAAATCTTTCGCGCGCGCTTGGTCAAAGCCGATGCGCAGCGGGCTTGCGATGAACATGCTGGCAAGGCTTGCGCGCAGCGCTACTTGCATGTCGAGCAACGCATCGAAGCGGCGGCCGCGTAGCGCGCGCCGCAATGCGGCAAACGCCGCCCAGCCTTTCTTCTTGTCGAAGATGATAAATTCGATGCCCGGAATATCAGCCAGTAACGACGCTTCCAGCGCACCGATAATCCAGGTGATTTTAGTTTGCGGCCAGCGCCTTTGAATCGAGCGCACCACCGCAAGCGTGTGGCATACATCGCCAATCGCCGACAGGCGTAGTACGCACAGATGGTCAGGCGGAGCTTGAAAAGGTAATGGCATTTATTGATGTGCGTCAGGGACAAACATTTTTTGTAGTTGTTAACATTTGCATCATTATCCGTGCGTCAGGCCGATTTTTCAAAAATTTGTAACGCCTGACTCAGGGGCCTGAATAATTACTCTTACTGAAGATCTTCGACTGCCTCTTGATTTTCTGTTTAATAGTAACTACATTGGTTACGTATGACATCGAGCAGCCGCTTTTCCATGGCAGTGCACATCATGACGGCCCTGGCCTTTCTGGCCGAAAAGGCGACGTCCGAGGTGCTGTCAAATACCGTAAATACCAACCCGGTGGTGATTCGCCGCCTGTTGGGTGAATTGGCGCGTGCGGGCTTGGTACGGGCTGAGCGTGGTCAATCCGGCGGATTCTCGTTGGCGCGCAGTGCCAAGACGATTTCGCTGCTCGATATCTATCGTGCGGTGATGTCGGACACCGAACTCGTGCCGCTGCACGAGAATCCGGAAAACCGTAAGTGCCCGGTGAGTTGCAAGGTGCGCGGCGCATTAGCGGCGCATCTGGATCGGGCACAAGGCGTCTACGAACGCGAGCTGCAAAAAGTGATGTTGGCGGACATCGAAAAAACCATGTGATTTTTTTTGACCATAAACGTAACTAAAACGGTTACGTATAACCAGGAGAGTAGCAATGAAACTGACAGGTAAAACAGCAGTAATCACCGGCGGCAACAGCGGCATCGGCCTGGCTACGGCAAAGCTCTTTATCCAGGAAGGAGCTCAGGTTGTCATCATCGGCCGCGACGGCAAAACTCTCGACTCCGCGGTCACTGCGCTTGGCGGAAAGGCCATCGCCATCAAAGCCGACGTGGCTTCGTTAGCTCAAATTGACGCTGCTGCAAAAGACGTGGCCGCGAAGTTCGGCAAGATCGATATCTTGTTCGTCAATGCGGGCATCGCCGAGTTCGCGCCCTACGATCAAGTGTCCGAAGCGTTTTTCGACAAGACCTTCGACATCAACGTGAAAGGCGCTTTTTTCACCGTGCAAAAATTTGTCCCCCTGCTCAACGATGGCGCGACCGTGTTGTTCACTACCAGTGTGGTAAATCAAAAAGGCTGGCCCAGCACCAGTGTGTACTCCGCGACCAAAGCAGCGGTGCGTTCGCTGACACGCACGCTCGCCGCCGAGTTGCAGCCAAGACAAATCCGCGTCAACGCGATCAGCCCCGGCCCGATCGACACACCCATTTACGGACGCATGGGTTTATCGCCGGAAGCGGTGCAGCAAATGGTGCAAGGCGTTCTGACGCAAACACCGATGCATCGCGTTGGAACGGCGGACGAGGTCGCGCGCGTCGCGATGTTCCTGGCGAGCACCGAATCGTCTTACCTCACCGGCAACGAGATCGCCGTGGATGGCGGGCTCGGGCAAGTCTAAGAAGCGGTTGCTGTTCCACTAAATTGTTTTTACCAACGCAACAAGGAGAAATCACCATGTCGTCCGCAATCAGTTCAATGAACGTGTTAACACCAGGAAAACTCGGCCCCTATGAATTGCGTAATCGTCTCGTCATGGCACCGATGACGCGCAGTCGCGCCACCGGCAACATTCCGAACGAGTTGATGGCCGAGTATTACGCCCAGCGCGCGAGCGCCGGGTTGATCATCACCGAGGGCACGTCGCCGTCGCCGAACGGGCTGGGCTATGCGCGCATCCCCGGAATTTTTTCGCCCGTCCAGGTTGAGGGCTGGACGCTCGTGACGCGCGCGGTGCATGCCAAAGGTGCGAAAATTTTTGTGCAGTTGATGCACACCGGGCGCATTGGGCACGCGCTGAATCTGCCCGGCGGTGCGCGCATGCTGGCGCCGTCGGCGGTGGTCGCCGCAGGCGAAATGTACACCGACGCCGAAGGTATGAAGCCGCATCCGGTGCCGCAGGCCATGACCGACGCGGATCTCAAATCCACATTGCAGGAATTTGCACAGGCCGCAAAGAATGCCGTCGCCGCCGGATTCGACGGCATCGAGCTGCACGCCGCCAACGGCTATCTGCTCGAACAATTCCTGCGCCCCAACTCCAACACGCGCACCGACCGTTACGGCGGCAGCATCGAAAACCGGGCGCGCTTTGTGGTGGAGGTCGCCGCCGCGACGGCAGAGGCCATCGGCAAGGACAAGGTCGGCATTCGCCTGTCGCCCTTCGGTGTGTTCAACGACATGCCGTTGTACGACGCGATGGAGGCGGACTACGCGTATGTCGGCGAGCAGCTCAACAAGATCGGGCTGGTCTACGTGCATATCGTCGATCATTCCTCTCAAGGCGCGCCGACAGTGCCCGACTCGATGAAGCAAGCCCTGCGCCGCGTGTTCAAACGCACGCTGATACTTTCCGGTGGCTATGACCGGGAGCGTGCGGACAGCGATCTCGCCGCCGGTAAAGGCGACCTGGTCGCGGTGGGGCGTGCATTTCTGGCGAATCCCGATTTACCGGCACGTTGGCAAACTAACGCGCCGTTGAATGCGCCAGACTTCAACCTGCTCTACACTCCGGGACCCAAAGGCTATGCGGACTACCCGTTTCTAAAAAGCTGATGCACTTGCTACGCTGTGGGAGCGCCTGCTCCCACAGCAAGTTGTCAGCGACGGACTGCATAACAAATTCTATTTTGATCGCGAACCCTGCATCCAGGTTCACTAGAATCACTCCTGCTTACGTACATTCGATATTGTCCATACCTGGCGCATTGGAGTGAAGCCGCTCTGCCGGACGCACCAAAAAAAAGAACCCTTGCGGGTTCCTTTTCCATACTCCTAACGTGTTCCTTGCCCGTTACAAGGCGCGGAACCCGATGCTTAAGCTTACTGCCCAGTCATGCCAACGCTAGTCATCGTCACCGCGACGTTCGCCAAGGCGCGACCAGCAAAGGTTCCGCCGGTCAAGGTGATCGACCCGTCAATGGCATCACCGGCGAGGATGTTGCCTTTGAATGCCGAGGTTGTCATGGTCGCCGCAGTGCTCGGCGCCCAGTACACGTTGGACGGCAACCCGCCATCCGCCATGACCACCGAGAAGTTGGTGCCGGTCAGGGCGCCACGGACGAGGAAAGTCCAAACTCCATCCGCAGGTCCCGTCAGTGTCAGCACGCCAGTCTTGGCGACCGCGTCGAGACAATAGACGCCGGGCGCAAGATTCTGGCCCGCCAGAGTGCCCAATACCGTCTGCGTGCAAGACGTGTGGAGCTGCAGCGTCGTGTAAGCGCTGAGGAAGTCAGCGCGCGCCTGAGCTGCGGCAGTGTCGGTCGCCGGAGGAGTCTCGCCCGCAATCGCGCAGCCCGTATTGGTGTACGGAACCGCACTGCCGGGAGCGACACCTACGTTTCCGTCCACGGAACCGGTAGTGCAGGTGACATTCGTGCCACCCAGAACCGAGAATGCCGACGCCGTACCCAATGACGTGGCCCATGCCGAGGTGCTGCCCAGCAGCGCAGCGGTTGCAAACAAACAGCTAGCAAGGTACTTTTTGCGATCATTCATGAGGTATTTCCTTCAGTAGTTTTTTCAATCAGATAAGGCAGAATCCCCGGTAAGCGAGTATTCCGATGCTTTGCACCGGAGCGCAGCTCTGGAATTCTTCCTTCAGGACGATAGCGAGGTCTCGTACTGGTGTTCTCTTAAGTTAAAGCTGAGGCACCTGTCGCGGGACCATCACTATCGAGCAATGATTTATAGC
>JANOOV010000525.1:0-1536 GCA_031421535.1 Gammaproteobacteria bacterium | reverse complement strand
TCCGATGAGCCACGTCCGAGCAGGATGACACCGGTGGTGTGCGGGTCCGGCATGTCCAGTGATTTCAACACCTGGCTCAGATTGCGCTTGAGCAGTTGGAAGATGGGTTCGACGGCGCCCAGGTGCTTCATGTAGACAAATTCCGCGGCCGGATTACGCACGCGCGCTGCTGCGATATGCGCGGGGATTTCCATTTTCACGTGCCCGGCGGCGTTGAGCACCAGCGGCACGACGATGACTTTGCCGCCGTGGCGCGCGGCGCGGTCCAGACCTTGATCGAGCAACACGTCGGCGAATTCGATGAAACAGACTTCGATGTTCCATCGCGGTTGCCGCGTGCGCCATTGCGCGGCGAATGCTTCGATTTCATCGTTGCCGTGTGCGTCGCGCGAACCGTGTCCGACCAATAAAATAGTTTCGTTCATGAGGCTTCCTCTTGTTCTTGTTTGACGCCGCGCCGAAAACGGTGTGTAAACGTGGCGTCGTAGAGTTTGGATTTTTTCAGTGTCGGCCACCGGCGCGCGCCCAAGGCCGGACTCACAATGATCATGGCTTGACTGTTAATCTTGGCGGCGCGACATTGTTCGCGGATGTCCGCCAGGGTGCCACGTACAATCAATTCCTCGTCCGGCCAACTCGCCTTTTGCACCACCAGCACCGGCGCGTCTTCACGCCAGCCTGCTTCCAGTAAATCGCTCTTCACTTTGCCCAGCAAAGTAATGGATAAAAACAAACACAGCGTGCTGTGATGACGCGCCAACTCGACCAGCGATTCGCCCGGCGGCATCGGCGTACGGCCTTCGACGCGGGTGAGAATCACCGTCTGGGTAATCTCCGGTAAGGTCAGGCTTTCTACCGCCGCGGCGGCCGAGGCCATCGCCGAGGAAACACCCGGCACCACGCCCACGTCGACACCCGCTGCATCCAGCGGCTGCACCATTTCGATCAACGCGCCGTACAGCGACGGGTCACCGGTTTGCAGACGCACCACGGTCTGATGTTGCCGCGCTTGTTCGATCAACCACACGGTAATTTCTTCCAGTGCCATGTCTTTGGAATCACGGATTACACAATCCGCTTTGGCCCAGCGCATAGTCGCAACCGACACCAACGAACCGGCGAATAAAATCGCACCGGCGCGCGCGATCAGGTCTCGACCTTTAACGGTCATCAAGTCCGGATCGCCCGGACCCGCACCGATGAACCAGACTTTGCCGGTCGTCACTGCACCCATCTCCGGTGGAAGAAACCGAACAGGCCGCCGAGCGCCAACCAAAATGCGGCGTTCGTGATAAACGCGGCGTTGATAAATTCCTGAGCTAATTCAGCGGGAGCGATTCCACCGGGAATCTCTGGCTGCGGTGCGCCGATAAAATGCGGTGCGATCAGCAACACCACGCCCAAGAGCTGGGCTGTTCGCCGCGCGGAAAAAACCATGAGCGCCAAACCCGCGGCGGTGCAACCCACGGTGGCGACCCACCACAGTTGCCGCAGCGCCAATTCGGCCGCCTGAGTGCCGGGCACTTCCGGCGGTAA
>JANOOV010000524.1:0-6948 GCA_031421535.1 Gammaproteobacteria bacterium | reverse complement strand
GCGGCGGTCGATGCCGATCAGGCGCTCCTCGACTGCCGCAATGTCGCGCCCAGGCTCCAGGCCCTCGATTGACACCACTTGTCCAATTTTGTCCGGGTAGACATGTGCGAGCACCAGCAAACCAATGTTGTGCAACAGGCCACACAGATAACTCTTGTCCGCCATGCCCGCGACCGGCGCGGGGAGATGCGGCGCGATTTTTTGCGCCAGGATCGCCGTCTTGATCGCCTGCGCCCAATACAGTTCGGGGTGGAAGCCGGGGCATTTGTTGGCTTTAAACGGTCCAGCCAGTATCACACTCAGCGCGATGCTGAAGACATTGTTGGTGCCCAGCACGCGTATCACGGCGTCTTGCACCGAGTAAATCGGTTGCCTGCCGCCGAAGTAAGCGGAGTTGGCCACGCCGATAATACGCGAGGTCAGCGACGGATCGGTGTCGATGATTTTTGCCAGCGTGCCCATCGAAATAACATCTTTTTCCAGCGCGGCGAGAATTTGCTGCGCCGTGACCGGAATCGCCGGCAGGTTGGGGATGTCATGAATCGTGGCCGCCGCTTGCAATAGTTTTTCGGTCATCGCACAGCCTCATGCAGCGAGAGTTTCGAGACATAGAGAATATCGACGGCCGCAGTTAAATCGTGAGCGCAAAATGCCGAATAGCTGCGCAACCTGCGGCGTGTTGTAGGTCAGGCTGCGCAGCGGCCTGACAAAATGGCTACAAAAACCCCCGATAGTTGCGATAGTTTTTCTGCAAACGTACCCGCACTTTTTTCCACGGGTCGGCCCACGCCAGGTTGCCGCGTAGCAAGGCCAGGCACAATTTGCGTTGCCCTTCCACGTCGTCCAGATGCACGAATTCCGGGGCCGGGCCGTGTGGCGCGCGGCAGTCCGGGCCGCCTTCGAAACCCTGGTTGTGATAATTGCCCAGCGGCACCGTGAGCGCGATGGTCGGGAATCCATACGCGGTCGCTGCGGTGCCTTCGCAGGTGCCGCCGTCCATCACGCGCCGCTGGTATTTTTTGGGCAGGATTTTTTCCGCCAGCTCGGTGAGCAGTTGCGTACCGCCGCTTTCAAACAGCGTGCGCCGGTCGCCCAAGCGCACCACCGGGCCCTGGCCGACGATGGCGCGGGGCAAGGTGCGCGATGCTTCCAGACTCACGCACAGCAGCGGGCGTCGCGCGTCTTGCAACCAGCCCAATTCAAAATGACCGATGGCGCCGATGAAGCCGACTTCCTCACCGCGCGTCAGCAGCCCGATCATCGGTGGCGATGTTTTTGCGTTGCGCTTGCCAAACGCCTCCAACGCGGTGGCCACGATGCAGAACACGCCGACCAGATCATCGGCGGCTTGGGTGTACAGCAGCGCGCCGCTTTTCCACACCGGCTTGCGGAATTTGAATCCGCCGAACAGTTCGGATGCAGCGGGGCGGTGAGCCGAAAATACATCATGGGTACAGTGCACTTCCGCCGTATCGATGCCGTAGCGCAAGGTGTTTAACGTTACGCGGCGCAGCACGCCTGCGCCGATTTCGCCTTCGGCATCCGACCGCCAGGGATGGCGGAAGTGCGGGAAACGCAGGAGCGGTTTTCCCGCCGCCAGCCACACACGCGCGCCGTTAAGATGTTTTACCGGAGAGCCGCCGTGCCACTTAATTGTCAACACGCGCTCGTTAAGCCAGCGCACGCCGTGAAAACCAGGGTGATCCATGTGCGCGATGAACACCCGCAGCGGCGCGGTACTGCGGGTGCGCAACAGCCGCTGATACGCGGTAGGCGAGTCCGCACCCACCACCAAATTGCCCAGCGGATCGTCAAAGAACGGCACGCCTGCAGCGGCGAGCACGCGCGCTGCAACGGCGCTGACGTGCTCCTCGCGGAAGGGAGCGGTGGGTTGCGAGAGCAGGGAGATGAGCAATTTATAGTGTTTTGGGTGCATAGGTGTTCAGCCATTCGATAAGCATTATTTAGCCTTGAGTGTACATGCTAAAATCCCCGACCTGAATGACAACCGAGACGCCCCGATGGCCACCAAGAAATTAAACAAAATCAGTTCCCGCATCACCGAACCTAAATCGCAGGGTGCATCGCAAGCGATGCTGATCGGCACCGGCTTGACCGACGCCGATCTGACTAAGGCGCAAATCGGTATTGCCTCGGTGTGGTGGGAGGGCAACACCTGCAACATGCATCTGAATGACTTGGCCGCGTACGCCAAAGAAGGCGTGGTCGCGTCCGGGTTGGTCGGCATGCGCTTCAATACCATCGGCGTGTCGGATGGCATTTCGATGGGCACCGACGGCATGAGTTACTCGCTGCAATCGCGAGACCTGATTGCCGACTCGATTGAGACCGTGATGAGCGCGCAGTGGTACGACGGCTTGATCGCGATCCCCGGCTGCGACAAAAACATGCCCGGGGTGATGATCGCCATGGGGCGACTGAATCGTCCGGCATTGATGGTCTACGGTGGAACCATCAAGCCCGGGCACGCGCGCGGCGGCAAGGTGATCGATGTCATCTCGGCCTTCCAGAGTTACGGCGAATTCATTACGCACAAAATCGACGAGCCGACGCGTGCCGACATCGTGCATCACGCCTGCCCCGGCGCCGGGGCCTGCGGCGGCATGTACACCGCGAATACCATGGCCTGCGCCATTGAGGCGCTGGGCATGACCTTACCGTACAGCTCGTCCAGCCCGGCGATGGACGACATCAAGCGCGACGAATGCAAGCGCGCCGGTGCCGCGATACGACATTTATTGGAGCAGGACCTCAAACCGCGCGACATCATGACGCGCGCCGCGTTTGAAAACGCGATGGTAATAATAATGGCCACCGGCGGCTCGACCAACGCGGTGTTGCATTTGATCGCGATGGCGCGCGCGGTGGACGTGCCGTTGACCATCGACGACTTCCAGAGCGTCAGCGAGCGCGTGCCGTTTCTCGCCGATCTCAAACCCAGCGGCAAATATGTAATGGAAGATTTGCACCACGTCGGCGGCACTCCGGCGGTGATGAAATATCTGCTGGAAAAAGGCTTTCTCGATGGGTCGTGCATGACCGTGACCGGCAAAACCATTGCCGAGAATTTGCAGGATTTGCCCGCCCTAAAAGCGGGGCAGGATGTTTTCATGCCGCTGGAAAAGCCGATCAAATCCAGCGGCCACATCCAGATTTTGAAAGGCAATCTCGCCCCCGGCGGTGCGGTGGCCAAGATCACCGGCAAAGAGGGGATGCGCTTTGAAGGCCCGGCGCGCGTCTACGACTGCGAAGAAGACATGCTCAAGGGGCTGGAGCGTGACGAAATCAAAAAAGGCGACGTGGTGGTGATCCGCTACGAAGGCCCCAAGGGCGGGCCCGGCATGCCGGAGATGCTCACGCCGACCTCGGCGATCATGGGCGCGGGCTTGGGTAAAGACGTGGCACTAATCACCGACGGTCGTTTTTCCGGCGGCTCGCACGGTTTCATCATCGGCCACGTGGTGCCGGAAGCGCAGGAGGGCGGGCCGATAGCGCTGGTCAAAACCGGCGACGTGATCACCATCGACGCGAACAGGAAATTGCTCGCGGTGAACGTCAGCGACGCCGAGCTCGCCAAACGCAAAGCCGCGTGGAAAATGCCGCCGTATAAAGCCACGCGCGGCACCTTGTTTAAATATATCAAGCTGGTGAAGAACGCGTCGGAAGGGTGTGTAACGGATGAGTGAGGATGAGTGAGCACGCTCGGTGGGTTACGTCTACGGCTAACCCGCCCTGCATTTTATTGAAAATATGCTCATGCGCCTCCCCGTTCCCACTCGACACACGCTTGCCCTCGGGCTTGCCATCGGCGTGCTCGGAATCCTCGCCGCGCTGTTTCCGCCGTTGCAGGAAATTTCCGAAAACGCCGACCTGTCCTGGCTGTTCAATACACGCGGCGCACGACCCGCGCCGACTGAAGTCGTCATCGTCAGCATCGACAAAGAATCCGCGCGCGAATTGAACTTGCCGAACGAGCCGCACAAGTGGCCGCGCAGTTTGCACGCGCAACTGGTTAACCGGCTGCACGCCGCCGGGGCGCGCGTCATCGGCTTCGATGTGATGTTTAAAGAACCGCAACGACCCGACACCGATGCTGCTTTTGAGCAAGCCATCAAGCGTGCCGGTAACGTGGTGTTATTCGAATATCTGGACGTTCAGTCGTTGCGCGACAACCGCCTTGCCATCGAGCGAGTCATTCCGCCGTTGCGGCAGTTCGCCACCGTCGCACATGCCACGGCGATTTTTCCGTTACCGAAATTTCCCAAGCGCGTGAATCAATTTTGGGTCTTCAAGACCGGCGCGGGCGGCGTACCGACGTTGCCGGTGGTGATGTTGCAAAGTTATTGGCGTGACTACAACGACGCACACACGCATCGTTTGCAGCAGATCAATTCCGGCCCGCATAGTCTTTATCTCAACTACTACGGTCCGGCGCGTAGCATTGCTACCGTGCCGTATCACCGCGCATTGAGCGGCGACCCGGCGATATTCAAAGACAAGGCGGTGTTCGTCGGATTGTCCGAGCCGTTGCAAACCGATCAAATGGATACGTTTAACACGGTGTATTCGCAAGCCGACGGCGTGGATTTGAGCGGCGTGGAAATCGGCGCGACCGCGTTCGGCAACCTACTTGAAGCAAGCTGGCTGCGGCCATTGCCGCATACCGTCGGCTTCACGCTGTTGTTGCTCTGGGGTCTGTTGCTCACGCTGTGTTGTCGCGGATTACCCACCGGCGTTGCATGGGCGGGTGCGCTGGTGGCCTGCACGGTTTATTTTAGCGGGAGCTACGCGCTGTTCGTCGGCGCCAACGTATGGCTGCCGTTATTCATCCCGCTCGTGGTGCAAGCGCCGCTCGCCGTGTTTAGTGTCACGCTGTGGCGCTACTGGGACGAGAGTCGCGAGAAACGCAAAGTGCGCGACGCGCTCGGGCATTATCTGCCGTCGGGGGTGGTCGATGAAATTGCCGACGACATTGCGCGTCGCCGCGACACGCAGCATCTGGTGTACGGCGTGTGCCTGTCCACCGATGCCGAGCATTACACCGCGCTGTCGGAACGCATGACACCGCAAGTGCTGGGCAAATACATGAATCAATACTACGCGGCGCTGTTCGCGCCGGTGCGACATCGCGGCGGCATTGTGTCCGACGTAGTGGGGGACTCGATGATGGCGCTGTGGGCATCGCTCAATATGCCGGATGCGCACAAGCGCAAGGCGGCATGTCAGGCCGCGCTGGAAATTGCACACGCGGTGGACGAATTCAATCGCACCGCGCCACTGCCGTTGCCGACACGCATCGGCGTGCACACCGGAGAAATGTTGCTGGGCAACGTCGGCGCGCTGGATCACTACGAATACCGCGCCGTCGGCGACGTCGTGAACACGTCGTCGCGCTTGCAAGGCTTGAATAAAATACTCGGCACGCGCGTGTTGGCGTCATGCGCAACGCTGGTAGGCGTGGATGGATTGCTGGTGCGCGAGTTGGGCGACTTTATGCTGGCGGGAAAATCCAACCCGATCGGCGTGTGCGAGCTCGTCAGCGCGTCGGCCGCTGCGAAAGAGCCGCTGCGTGAATTGTGTGTGCAATTTTCGAGCGCACGACAAAGCTTCATCGCGCGTGATTTTGCGGCAGCGGAACGACAATTCATTGCGCTTGCGGAAAAATTCCCCAACGACGGTCCAGCACGATTTTTTGCGGCGCGGTGCCGTGAATACCAATTGCGGCCACCGCATGCCGAGTGGAACGGCGTGGTGAGTGTGAATATAAAGTAACGCGTGGCGGCGCAGATGCAGTCCCTTGAAAGCACAAGGGCTTGCTTGCAGTGAATAGGTCGGCTGTGTAAAATGCCCAGCCTTAAATAGCAGGCGCGTAGCTCAGTTGGTTAGAGCACCACCTTGACATGGTGGGGGTCGTTGGTTCAACTCCAATCGCGCCTACCAATTTTTCATAGCACTGTCCTTACAGTGCTTTTTTATTTGTGCCGATTCCCAGCAGCGTATGCCAGTAATTACTCTTCCAGATGGTAGTCAGCGTACATTTCCCACACCGGTCACGGTGTTCGATGTAGCAGCGTCGATTGGCCCCGGTTTGGCCAAGGCGGCTTTGGCGGGGAAGGTTAACGAGCGTTTGGTCGATACTTCGCACGTCATCGACCAAGACGTGCATCTCGCCATCATTACCGAGAAAAGCCCTGAAGCTTTGGAGGTGATTCGTCACTCCACCGCGCATCTGTTGGCGCAGGCAGTGAAGCAATTGCATCCGGATGCGCAGGTGACCATCGGTCCGGTCATCGAAGATGGTTTCTTCTACGACTTCTCCTATCCCAAAGGTTTTACGCCCGACGATTTGGCCGCCATCGAAAAGAAGATGCTGGAAATTTCGCAGCAGGATCTGGTGGTCGAGCGCAGCGTAATGCCGCGCGATGCGGCGGTGGAATTCTTTCGCAACATGGGCGAGGAATACAAGGCGCGCATCATTGCTGACATTCCCAAGGCCGAAGATATTTCGCTCTATCGCCAAGGTGATTTCATCGACTTGTGCCGTGGCCCGCATGTGCCGCGTACGTCCAAACTCAAAGTATTCAAACTCACCAAGGTGGCTGGCGCTTATTGGCGTGGCGACGCGAAGAACGAGATGCTGCAACGCATCTACGGCACTGCGTGGGTGAACAAGAAAGACCTCGAAGAGTACCTCACGCGTATCGAAGAAGCTGAGAAGCGCGATCACCGCAAGATAGGCAAGCATCTGGATTTATTTCATTTGCAGGAAGAAGCGCCGGGCATGGTGTTCTGGCACCCGAAGGGCTGGGTCATTTGGCAGGTGGTCGAGCAATACATGCGCGCGAAGCTCAGCGCGCGCGGTTATCAGGAAGTGCGCACACCGCAAGTGCTGGACCGCGTGTTGTGGGAGAAGTCCGGCCACTGGGA
>JANOOV010000523.1:0-4765 GCA_031421535.1 Gammaproteobacteria bacterium | reverse complement strand
CGGGCACATTCTCAACCCAAAAACCGGCTGGCCGGTGCATGATGCACCGCGCTCGGTTACGGTTGCTGCGCCCACCTGCCTCGAAGCCGGGATGCTCACAACGTTTGCGATGTTGCAGGGCGCAAATGCGGAAAAATTCTTGGCGGAGCAGGCGGTACAGCACTGGGTGGTACGGTAATTCCCCCTCACTTCCCCAGCAACAACGAAGTAAATTTTTGCGTCAGCGACGGCGGCACGTGCACCTCGCACACAACGGCGGTGATGTTGTCACGACCGCCGGCGGCTTTGGCCGCATTGATCAACGCCTTGACCCGCGCGCTCACGTCACCAGGCGCACCGGCAATCGCAAGCAACTGGTCGTCGACCACCATGTCGGACAGTCCGTCCGAGCACAACAGAAAAATATCCCGGTCTTTGACCCGGCCGCGAAAAATGTCGACGTCCAGCTCCGGCTCGAAACCGACGGCGCGATAGATCGCGTTGCGCAACGTGTGGGTCTCGGCTTCTTCGGGCTGGATGAGTCCCAAATCAAGTTGCTCCTGCACGTAGGAGTGGTCTTTGGTAATCGGTTCGATGCTCCCGTCGCGGATCAGGTAAGCGCGGCTGTCGCCGACATGCCCCAGTACATATTCACCGTCGCTGAAGGTAAGCACTTCCGCCGTGCAGGCCATGCCGCGCGTTTCCGGTGCCTGGTCGGTATAGTCGAGGATTTTTTTGTTGCCGTTTTGAAAACAACGTTTGATGATCAGGTCCAGATTTTGGGTTTGGCCTTTGATCGCTTCGAATTCATATTCGCAACTGTCGACGAATAATTGGCTGGCAATCTCCCCCGCCGCCGAACCACCGACGCCGTCGGCCACCACAAATAAAGGCAGCGCGACGCGCACCAACAACGCATCCTCATTATTTTTGCGCACGTTGCCGATATCGGTGAGTCCGTCTGCCGCGATGTCCATACACCCTGCGTCTTGCAAATTTTAACTGCGACAGGATACGTGAAGCACATCACGAGAACCATACGGACACGCAACAAGTAAACCTTCTGTCGGGGCGGTGATTCTGGAATAATAAGCCGCCACGCCACGCAGGGGCGTTGCGTGGCGAGCAGTCCATAAAATTCCCAGGCATGCAGGATATGACTTCAAACCATTCCGGCCCGAGCATTCCCGAGATTACCGTGCAGATCGTGCACATCGAGGGACCGCGCAAGGGACAGATCGACGAGTTGTCCGCGACGCGCATCACCATCGGCCGCGATCCGTCCAGCAGCGTGGTCTACGGCAAGGACTTACGCAGGGTGTCGCGCCAGCACGCGGAGATCATCCGCGAAGGTAACCGGTTTTTGCTGAAGAACCTGAGCGCCAACGGCTGTCTGGTGAACGGCCAACCGGTACTAGAAGCGTATTTGAAACAAGGCGACGTCATCGCCTTTGCCGACGGCGGGCCGAAGGTCAGTTTTTTGTACACGGTGCAGGCCGCCGCACGTCCCCGGCCGCAAACACCGGCGCCGCGTCCCGGGGGCGTACCCGCGCCGGTGCCGGCCTCGCGCCCGAACACGCCGCCCGCCGCCGCCCTCGGCACGGGACGCGAAAGCGCGCCATTTACCATCCAGTTCGGCACCTCCATAAAATCGTACAAACAACCCGCCGTCACCCTGGGTCGCGATGCCGGGAATCACTTCGTGGTCAACCATCCACGCGTGTTGCCGATGCATGCGGAGCTGTTTTTCCAGAACGGTCAGTATTATCTGCGCGACACCAGTCATTGTCAGGCCACACTGTTGAACGGGCGTCCGGTCCATGCGGATACGCCGCTGCAAAACAATGACGTCGTCACGCTCGGCGACGGTGGGCCGCAGTTACGTTTTCTCGGCCAGGGGCGCTTTGCCGAACTGCTCGATCAACCGTTTACAGCGTCGTCAGCGCCTGCACCGTATGCAGCGACGCCACAGCAACCCAAAGAACCGTCGGTGACCGACCTGCTGAAATCGTTCTTTAAAAAATAATCAGCTCGAAAATAAAAAACAGGAAAGACGCATGCATACCCTCAACGCGGTTGGACGTTACCGGATTGTCGATGAATTAGGTAAAGGCGCCATGGCGGTGGTGTACAAGGCGCACGACCCCAACATCGACCGCACGCTGGCCATCAAGATCCTGCGCACCGAGCGCTGCATCGACGCCGAATACCGCACGCGTTTTTTGCGCGAGGCCAAAGCGGCCGGCAATCTGTCGTACCCGAACATCGTCACCATTTTCGACGTCGGTGAAGACAACAACCGGCCCTATATTGTGATGGAGCTGCTGGAAGGTTTGCCGCTCGACGTCATTATGAAACAGGGCAAAGCCTTCACCGTGCAGGAGACCCTGCACATCGGCATCCAGCTCGCTTCGGCGCTGGATTACGCCCACAAGAACCGGGTCGTGCACCGCGACATCAAACCCAGCAACATCGTCTGTAATCCCAACGGCGTGATCAAAATCACCGACTTCGGCATCGCGCACATCGAAAGCGGCGACGCCACACAACAGACGCAGATGGGCGAAGTCCTGGGCACGCCGCAATACATGTCGCCCGAGCAAGTGCTCGGACAAAAAGTCGATGGCCGCTCCGACCTGTTTTCGACCGGCGTGATTTTGTATCAACTGCTGAGCAATCAAAAACCGTTCAAGGGCGAAACCATCGCCACGCTGATGTTTCAGATCGCAACCGAAGAACCGACCCCGGTCGGCCAAGTTGCGCCGCATATTCCGGCGCCGCTGCGCTTGATCGTCGACAAGCTGCTGAAAAAACAACCCGAGAAACGCTTTCAAACCGGCAAGGATCTCGCCGACGCGCTGCGCCGCGTACAGCAGAGTCTGGACGAAGAAATCCGTAAGAAAACCGAGCCGCGTATTGTTCCGTTGCGCGTGAAGTGGACCGCGATCATGGCGATCATCGTCGCGCTCACCATGGTGGCCAGCATCACTGTGGTTTATCAAAAGCAATACGCCGCGATGACGCAGCAGATGATCGACCACGGCACCTCGCTGGTGAAATTCATCGCCACCGAAAACGCGGTGTCGGTGCTCAGCGAAGAATGGACGGCGATTGAACTGTTCGTCAGCGAAGTCACCGCGCGTCAGGATTTTATTTATCTGTCGGTCGCCGACCACAAAGGCATTGTGCGCGGCGACAACCGCGCCGAGCACATCGGCAAACCGGTGGAAGCAAAACAAGAAGCCGATTTAATCGCCGACCACGACGGCAGCCGGGTGTACTCACTCACCACACAGACGGCGGGCGACGTGTTTGAATACGACACGCCGATCCTGTTCCAGAACAAGGAAATCGGGCGCGTGTATGTCGGCCTGTCGCAAGACTCGTTAAAACACGTGGGCAACCTCACGCTGATGATGATGTTGATTCTCATGGCGGTTACGCTCGTCGCGGTCACCGTGGTTGCGTATATCTTCGGCAACGTGCTCGACGCCCCGTTAAAACAACTGCGCAGCGCGATGGAGGACATCACGCAGGGACGGATTCATCATCGCATCGTGCATCAACGCAAAGATGAATTTGGATTACTGTTTAATTCGTTCAACACCTTGGTCGACTCGTTGCAAAAGCGCGATGACGAGCGACCACCCCGGGGCTGACGTGCTCAACATGCGCAAGATACTGGCACTGGCAAGCGTGATCGCGCTGGGCGCCTGCGCCACGTCGCCCTCTGCGCCGTCGTTGCGCGGCAAACCTGCCGATGACGCCACCGTACAGCGCAGCGATGACTTCGTGGTGCTCAATGCCAGCCGGGGTGACACCGCTGCGTCGCTCGCGCTGCGCTATCTGGGCGACGCCGCGAAATACTGGGTGATCGAAGACTTCAACAACACCAAAATTTTCGCGCCCGGACAGGAAGTCGTCATTCCGCTTGGCACGCCCAACCCGTCCGGCGTCTATGCCAATGGCTATCAAACGGTGCCGATTCTTTGCTATCACCGCTTTGGCTCGGACAAGTCAAAAATGGTGGTGTCGCCCGATGACTTCGCACGGCAAATGGAATACCTCGCGCAGCATGACTACCGCGTGATCCGCATTGCCGATCTCATCGAATTTCTACAGGGCAAGCGCGCGCTGCCGAAACGCGCAGTGGTTGTCACGATGGATGACGGCTACAAGTCAACTTATCAATACGCGTTTCCGATCCTGCGCCGGTTAAATTTTCCCGCGACCATTTTTGTTTACTCCGAATATATCGGTGTGCGCGAAGGCCTGAGCTGGAAAGAAATGCAGGAGATGGTCGCGTCGGGGCTGGTGGATATCCAGCCGCATTCCAAAACGCATTCCAACCTCGGCTTTGCGCAGCCCGGCGAAGATGACGCTGATTATCAGCAACGCATCGAGGCGGAAACACAGGCGCCGTTGTATGACATTTCCAAAAACCTGAACATCCCGGTGCACACCTTTGCCTACCCTTACGGCGACACCAACAAAGACGTGATCGAAGAACTCAAGCGGCGTGATTATCGCCTGGCGGTCACAGTGCAACCGGGCAGCAACGCCGCATTTGCTTACCCCTACATGCTGCAGCGCAGCATGGTCTTCGGCGACCAGGATATGGACACCTTTGTGAAGCAGCTGGACGCATTTCAAGAAATGGATCTGCGCTAGTGTCACGACGCATAAATATCGGAACCAATGAAACGGACGGCTTTTTTTGCCCAGCGAGGCGCAGACCCGCCGCAATACTGTACGTATTGCCAGGGGCGGCAACGACGCAGGGCGA
>JANOOV010000522.1:0-7577 GCA_031421535.1 Gammaproteobacteria bacterium | reverse complement strand
GGAAAAGATCGCCCAGAATGGCTTGAGTTGTTGCAAAACGCAGTCGAAACAACGCAAAAACTGCGCCTCAATCAGAGAACATCAAAAAACGGAACTCTATAACCAAGTAACGGCGATTAAACTGGATTTATAGAAGTGCCCTCTAGAGATCGAATGTGAAAGAATTCAACCTGGAAATGCCGCAAAGCCCGGTGCAACCCATCGAGTTGAATCTTGATGGCAGCGTTCATTTTCAGTGTCGCAAAGGCATTGCGTGTTTCAACAAGTGTTGCAAAAGCATCGAAATCACGCTGACGCCCTATGATATTATCCGGTTGAAAGCGTCGGCTCAAATTGATCTCGAAAGAGTTTGTGGCCATTTACACCGTACCATTTCAAATAGACGGGCAGGGTATGCTGGGGCTAAAGCTACTCACCAAGTCGGGTACGACTGCATATACCTTTCTGACGGCAGAAGGCTGTGGTGTGTATGAGGACCGCCCCACAGCGTGTCGCTATTACGCGTTGGGCAATATGGGCTTGCACAAGATCAAAGATAGCACCACGGTCGAAGATATTTATTTTCTGGTGAAAGAAGAACATTGCTTGGGGCACAACGAACCGCGCACCGTCACTATTCGCGACTACGAACAAGGTGTCGAGAAGTACGACGAAATGAATCGTGACTGGCGCGAATTGGTACTGAAGAAACGTTCGGCTGATCTAACCATCACCGCGCAGTATGCAACTGTTTGACATGTGCAGCTATGACATAGACAATTTCCGTGAATCTATTCAGGCGGAAGGTTTTCGCTCCATGTTCGATGTTGATGATGTGGTGTTGGCGCAACTGTTTAGCGATGAGGATGCCTTGTTTGCGTTACGTGAGGATGGAGCTGGTGGTCAATAACAAATTTTGTGAAACCCATGCCATGCTTCAGCGCTTGTTGTCAGTGTAGACTAGACGCCGTACACCCTTTGAACAGAAGGGTATATTTGATTCATTTCTTAAATGGGGGATGTGAGGGTGAGAAATAGGGTCATTACCATAGGGTGTCTGGCGTGGTTGTTTGCGAGCACGCCGGTTTTGTCGCAAGTTGCATTTGACGAGTCTTTGGATGCGATGCACGAACGGGCGGTCAATCTGGCTCGGGAAGAAAAGTATTCCGAAGCACTTTCAATTCTTGACTCAATTCTCGTGCGCGATCCCAAAAATTATCCAGTACAGCGTGATTACGTCATAATCTCCACCTGGATGGGGCGCTGTGATGTGGCGCTACAACGCTACGAAGCAATAAAAAAGCAACCGGATAAAGAAGCTTACCTGGTGACGCCAGTGGCGCAATGCTTGGCTGACGAAGGTAAAACCGAAGCAGCGCTGGATATGCTCACCGATGTCAACCGCCGTAGCGGCGATGAAGAATCGCAAGACGCGTTACGTCAGATTAAGCACCGCTTTGCCCTTGATCGGCGTCCGGTCGTCGATGTCGCCATCGCAAAATCAACCTCCGAAACTAAGACGAGCGACTGGGCCTTAAGCGCGCGCCTTAAACGTAAAATTAATGATCGAGCTGCATGGTATGTGCGCTTTTTGCATGTGCAGGCGGATGACCCAAACTTCGACACCGGCGACTTTAACCGCTTGGGTGCTGGAATCATTTTCGGCGTTAATCGAAATGTCACGTTCATTGAGGACATTGCCGCCGAGATCGATGACGGTTCATCTTTTGGCAGCACCACGACCGTAGTCCTCACCCCGTCGATTTCCCTGCAAGGCCAACTTGAATACGCCACTTTTGCCGAAGATGTTCCCTTGCGTGCACGTGCACAAGGCATCGACGCACAGCGGTTCACGGCATCGGTGAATTACAACACGCTCGACTACCGTTGGGACGCTGGAGGGGGTGCTGCGTTGTATGATTTTTCCGACGGCAATAATCGCCGTGCACTGAACGGTTCGCTGGGCTACGCATTCGAGTTGGCGCCGCGTCGCGAACAACGCATCATTGCGGGTATGTACTACACCGAAAATACCTTGGATGACACGGTGTACTACAACCCGGAGCGCGATCTAAGTACGACGCTGACTTACAAAGTGGATCTGGTATACGACTCAAAATTCTCTCGTCATGTGGATCACCTCTACTTGCATGTCGGTAGTTATGCTCAAGCGAATCAAAGCCCGCTCCCTGTTTATGGGCTGCGCTATGAGCAGGATTACGACTTCAACGAGAAAACATCGCTCAGCTGGGGTGCAGCGCTGCGCAGCAGCGTTTATGATGGTGGGCGTGAGGATGGACTCAATTTCAATATTTCGGTGAGCAGGAAGTTGTGATCGCGATCCGCATATATCTGGTCGTGGTATTGATGATCGGCGCACCCGTGTCGGCTGGCAACGTAGTCGTGTTGAATTACCACGATGTGGTTGCTGAGCCGGGTAATGATCGTTTTGCGGTGAGTCGCTCCTTGTTTGTCGCGCATATGGATTACTTGCAGCAGAACGGCTATCGCCCCATCGCTTTAACCGCCCTGGAGTTAGCCTTGGCTACACAGGCCTCGTTGCCAGAAAAAACGGTACTGTTGACTTTTGATGACGGGTTGAAAAGCTACCACGATTTTGTGGTTCCCTTGCTGGAGATTTACCAGTTTCCTTCGGTCATCAGTTTGGTAACAGCGTGGCTCGACCGTGTTAATGTGCCGCCGGAGTACCGAGGAAAGATCATGTCCTGGGAAGAGGCTCGCCAGATTGCGGCTTCACGATGGGTAGGGGTGGTATCGCATACCCACGACCTGCATCAAGGGATTCTCGCCAACTCGCGGGGTAACGAGCGCGGTGCGGCGGTTACCCGTCAGTATTTTCCAGCAACGAAAAATTTCGAAGACGAAGTGCAGTTTCGCGACCGTGTGCGTCGCGACCTGGCATTATCGTCGTCCCGCATGCAGCAGGAATTAAAACGCGCACCACGCGCCGTGGCGTGGCCCTATGGCGAATATAACGAAGTCGTTTTGGCAGAAGCGCGTGCGTTGGGGATGAACCTGCATTTGGTGCTGGGCGACCCTGAGGATTCAGGTCTTGACAAGGATATTATCGTCCGTACTTTAGTCGTAGATCGCCCTGATGTGGCGAGCTTTGCGAAATTATTGGCGAATTCAACAGTGCATGTGCCGCAGCACTTCGCGGAGTTGAGCCTTGACGCTTATGTGGGAAAAACAGAAGCGGAGCAGGAAGTGCTGCTGTCCAATTCGCTTGACCGGCTGGCTGAATTACAGGTAAACGCCGTGATTATCACGCCAGTGAGCGCTGACGGGCGACGTGCATTTTTTACCACCTCCGCCTGTGCCACTGCTGCTGATGTCCTTGATCGTGTTGTGCACCAAATACGCAACCGGCTAAACGTCAGGCGCGTCGTATTGCGGCTTCCGGCAAATCTGCAAGTCAAGGATCCGCAGGTGTTTTTTACCGATATGGCGCGCCTTACTTGGTTTAATGCATTGTTATTCGCATCTGAGACCCGTGCAGATTACTTGAAAATGGTACGGGAAGTGGTTGCGCGCCACCGCCCACACATAAAATACGGCGTTTTCGGTGACTTGAGTCGCAGTGCCGAGTTTGATTTTCTTTTAGTCTCGTCCACAGGGTTCCGTGGTGCTGCACATTTTGATCCTACACGAGTCTGGGTTGCCATTAGCGGTGTGCGGGATGAACGTGCGTTACGGGAAGTAGTTGCACAGTTGGGTGCACAAGGTGTATTAAATTATGGAGTACCTATGGAATTGGTGCTTGGCGACGGCAAGCCGCGTGAAGTTACGGATCGTACTACACGCAGCGGGGGTTGACTTGGGGAGCTGACTTTATGGAACTGCTATTTTTCGTGTTCATGTTTTTTTACCCGTTGTTTATGGCCGTATATTGGATTACGGGTTCATTGTTGTTTTTCTTTCGCTGGGAAGGGCAACAAAAGACTCCCATCCTAAAGCGCCATCCCACCGTTGCGATCTTGGTGCCTTGCCACAATGAGCAAACCAGTATTGCTGATGTAATTTACCAGCTTGCGGCGAATCATTATCCCGCTATCGAAATTATCGCCATCAACGACGGTAGCACCGACGGGACTGGCGATATTCTTAACAAGTTGGGTGATGAAGTGCCGCAGCTTAAAGTCGTCACGCTTACCAGCAATTATGGTAAAGCGGCGGCGTTGCGTATGGGCGTGTTAGCAACGTCCGCAGAATTCGTGATGTGTATTGACGCTGATGCGTTGCTGGAAAAAGACGCCCTGTTCTGGATGATGAAGCAGTTTGAAGATGCGCCGCGAGTCGGCGCTGTCACTGGTAACCCACGCGTAGTAAATGATAAATCTTTGCTCGGGCGTATTCAGATCGGTGAATTTTCCGCCATCGTCGGCATGGTAAAGCGCACTCAGCGTAGCGTCGGACGTGTGTTTACCGTGTCAGGTGTGAATGCATGTTTCCGTACTGCTGCGTTGCACGACGTGGGCTATTGGTCCAGCGAGACCGTAACCGAAGATATCGACATCAGTTGGAAACTTCAGTTGCGTCGCTGGGATATCCGTTTTGAACCGCGCGCGATTACCTGGATTCTGGTCCCCGAAAAGTTCAATGCGTTGTGGCGTCAACGGCTGCGCTGGGCGCAGGGTGGGTACGAAGCAGCAGTCAAGTTTGGGCGTGACATTTTCCGCTGGAAAAATCGTCGCATGTGGATCGTCAGCCTCGAATATTGGATGAGTGTTTTGTGGTGCTACGCGTTGGTGTTCTCCGTCATCTGTTGGGCAGCGACCAACACCTTGCCAGCGGAATATTGGCCGGAAATTTTACGTGTGCCAACGATGTTACCCGGATGGACCGGTGTGATTCTCGCGACCGTGTGCCTCCTGCAATTTACGGTAGGGCTCATTATTGATAGGCGCTATGAAAGGCGTGGTCTGGTCAAGCATACGTTCTGGGCTATCTGGTATCCGGCGGGGTATTGGTTCTTGAGCGCAGCAACTACGGTTATTGCAGTGCCTAAGGGCATGTTGGCTAAACGCAAGCAGGCGCGTCATGCGCGTTGGATCAGCCCCAAACGTACCCTGCTGACGATGCCGCAATGGATGCGAGAACATCGTAAAGAATCCGAGCAGCGTTTCTTCTTTTGGAAGATCATCCCTAAATCTGAAAAGATGTTCGAAGCCGTCGTCACGTTTGTCTCATGGGGTTTATGGGCATATTTCATTACGCCGTTGTTGAGTTTGGTGTTGTGGTATGCGGGCGTTGCATTATTTGCTGACAGGATGATCACACCGGCGAGTCTCGAAACGGTCTCTAATGCATATGGTTATGGTGTTGCCATCGTGACAATGTGGCTGTGTCTGGCACTGTGGATTACTTGGAATCAAACGCGTTATGGGCGTCGTAACCGTCGTAGTAGTGGGCCGAATCTTGTCACGGCTACACAGTCCGGAGTATTTTTCGGCTTGAGTCGTGACCAGGTAGAGCAATTGCGTTTCCAGCGACAGGTTGCCTTGCATTTGGACGATCACGACCACCCTGTGATCGAAACCATTATGCGAGAGACTAATGTTTACCCGATTGCCGCAGCCGGTGGTGGCTAGGGCCTTGACATTTTGTCTACGTGTTGCTGTCTGAAATTGGTGTCTACAAGGCCCGAGATGCCACAGGTGGCGATTTCAGGCGGAACTTAGCCCCGGTGTGGCCATATTTGGCGCGGGAGGAGCCTCACTTGTTTGTGGAGTACTTAAGCAACGCTTTGGCGCACCTTGCCACGCCAAATGCAGTTAGTCGCGTGTCTGGGTACAACTTACAATTGCAACTACGGCTCACGCTCCGCACAACAGAGTAACAAATGCAGCGTAAGGCGGCGACCGTCGCCATTATTTCTGATACGCATGGTTTTCTTGATTCCCGTATCGCAAAAATAATTCACGATTGCCATTACGCTGTGCACGCTGGCGACATCGTGGCAGCGAGCGTACTCGACGCCATGCGCCCGCGCAGCGGGTGCATCATTGCTGTAGCTGGTAACAACGACGTACCTGAGAAGTGGTCAGAATTTAAAGCCGACATCGTGCAACGACTCCCGCGCGTAGCTGAACCGAGATTTTCCAGATGTAGACGCTCTCCCATCACCGCGTGGAAAATACGGTGAAAATGATACGGGGACAAACAGGCGACTCGCGCCAGAGTCTCCAGGCGCAAAGGGGCTCCGACGTTGTTGCGTATGTAGCCTAGAACTTTGTTGATGCGGTGCGCATATTGTTTGCTTTTGGTGGTACTCGTGCTGGTGATCATGGGCAATCCCCTCCTTCATTGTGTACATTGCCGTAGCGATTACCTATTGCCGAATCAGATCATCACAGCATGCGTTACGCTATGACGGCGGATCATTCCTGTCTAGTGCCCGCAGGTGATAGTGCGTCATCATAACTTTAAAGAATCGGTATCCCTGGCCCACAGCAGCCACCGTGGACTACGTGGCGCACGACACAGACTCAATTGATATCCCATACGGTTCCTGCCCAAAATGTTCGGCGAGAAAATCCACGAACGCCCGCACCTTGGGTGATAGGTGGCGGCAATTGGCTACGCAAGGCTACCGCGTGGTGGAGATGGAAGGCGGCTTTGCCGCATGGTCTGCAGACAAGTATGCGACCGAGGGTGTTGGTTGATCGTTAATGTCGACGCGTAACGCAATTCAAAAACTCCAAGGAAATCCAGCCACCCCTAAATAATCGGAAATACGATGACGTGATCGACGCGCAGGCGAATCCCGATTTCGCTGCCGATGGGGTGATCGTGGTGACTGGGCACCAGCGACAGCACCTGCGCGCCGCTGGGCAGGCGTAACGTATAGAGAAAATCCGCGCCGCGAAAGGCCTTGGCGACCACCTGCGCCATGCGCGGGCTGTCATCGTCGTGCACGATGTCGTCGGGCCGCAGCAGCACGTCCACGATGCTGTCGGCAGCGTAGTCGTACACGCCGTCGAGGATGCCGAGCTCGACTTCAAGATGTGTGGGGCTCAACACGCGACCCGGCAACAGTGCGCCCTGGCCGATAAAGTCGGCGACGAAGCGGTTGGCTGGCTCGTGGTACAGGTCGTACGGCGTGCTCCACTGTTGCAACGCGCCGTGCGCGATGACGCCGATCTCGTCGGCAATTGCGAAGGCTTCGTGCTGGTCGTGGGTCACGATCACCGCTGTGGCATTGTTGCGTTTGAGAATGTCGCGCACCTCGGTGCACAGGCGCTCGCGCAAACTCACGTCGAGATTCGAGAACGGTTCGTCGAGCAGCAGTAATTCGGGACTGGGCGCCAGCGCGCGTGCCAGCGCCACACGTTGCTGCTGGCCACCGGAAAGCTCCGCCGGATACAAATCCGCAGCATCGTTCAGTCCGACCATATCCAGCATTTGCGCGATGCGTTTGCGGCGCTCGGCGCGCATAAGGTGATGCAAACCGAAGCCGATGTTGCGCGCGCAGGTCAGGTGCGGAAACAACGCGTAGTCCTGAAACACCATGCCGATACGGCGCTGCTCCGGTGTGCACATGTCGGTCGGCGTGCTGACGGTGACGCCGTTGATGC
>JANOOV010000521.1:0-3655 GCA_031421535.1 Gammaproteobacteria bacterium | reverse complement strand
CTCATCGACATATTGGCGCAGATCCTGCGCGCCCAGCGCGCAATTCAGTCCAAACGAAATCGCATCGGCATGGCGCAGCGAGTTGTAAAACGCCTCGACCGTCTGGCCGGTCAAGGTGCGCCCCGAGGTATCCGTGATCGTGCCGGAAATCATCACCGGCAATTCGACGCCGCTCTGCTCGAAAAATGTCTTGACCGCGAACACCGCCGCCTTCGCATTAAGCGTGTCGAAAATGGTTTCGATCAAAATAAAGTCGGCACCGCCATCGACCAGCCCGCGCGTCGCTTCAATATAAGCAGTCGCCAGTTGATCAAAGGTGATGTTGCGAAAGCTGGGGTTGTTGACATCCGGCGAAATCGAGCAGGTGCGATTGGTCGGCCCCAACACGCCAGCGACAAAGCGCGGCTGCTCCGGCGTCTTGGCCGTGGCCGCGTCCGCCGCTTCGCGCGCGACCCGTGCAGCAGCAACGTTCAGCTCATACGCCAGCGACTCCATCTGATAATCCGCCATCGAAATCGTGGTGGAGTTGAAGCTGTTGGTTTCGAGAATGTCCGCGCCCGCATCCAGATATTGCGTGTGAATCTCGCGAATAATGTGCGGCTGGCTGAGCACCAGCAGGTCATTATTGCCCTTCACGTCAGACGGGTGGTCTTTGAAACGCGTGCCGCGATAATCCGCTTCCTGCAGGTTATAGCCCTGGATCATGGTGCCCATGGCCCCGTCCAGAATCAGGATACGTTGCTGTAAAGCCTGCTTGAATTGCGCGATGCGCGTGCTGCGGTTCATGTCACGATCACGATGAAAATTAGGCGCGCAAGCTTAACATGCCGCAACAACCAACCCAACGCGTGCTCAGCACTGCTCCCACGGCAAGCCATGAAAGCGCCACCCACCCGAGGTGCTGCGATGATGAGTCTCGTCGAGATCGCCCTCAAATCCTTCCATGACATGATAAATCTCGGTGAATCCTTCCTTAAGAAGCAATTCGCCTGCCTCCAGCGAACGCTTGCCGCTGCGGCAGATCAGCACCACCGGCGCATTGCTTTGACCCTCGTGCGCGCTGACTCCGCCCAGCATCACCTGACGCACCTGGGGTGCGAAGTGCGGATTGATTTTCCAGTCTGGCTCGTCGATCCACGGCACGTGAATCGCCCCCTTGGGATGACCGACAAACAAAAATTCCATCGATGAACGCACGTCGATCAACACCGCGCGTGGATTTTTTTGCAGCAGTTCGTAAGCCTGTTTGGGCGTGAGCTCGTGGACGGGTGTCGCGGTCATGTCGGTATCCTCCCTCTAGGTTTTAGTGTGCGTGCGCCTGCGCGCCGACGTCCTGCGCACTGCGCAGCATGCTGTAATACGCCAGTGCGGCGATGACGTAACACGTCGCGCCCACCCAGTAAGTGGTGGCAATGCCGCTGGCCAGTGAAATCAACACGGCGCCGACCGAAGCCAGCACCGACATCGCGCCGTTGATGCCCCACAACCAGGGCGTAAGCGCGGGCGCGCGGGCGCTTGCCAGGCCCATACCCAAAGGAAACGCCATGCCCAAGACCAGCCCCAACGGTGCAATGAGCATCACTGCAATGGCGATGCGCACGGGCGTTGCGGCACCGCGAAATTCCTGAATCGTCGGATAGGTGAGCAGCCCCACCAGCGACACCACAGCGAGGAGGCCGACAAATACATAGGCGGTTTTGGCCGGGCTGGTTTTGCCTGCGATCACGTGAGTCAGGTAACTTCCGGCGCCGCCGCCTAACAACAATGCGAACAAAATGACCGAAAGGCCGTACAGCGGATGGCCGAGAAATACCATCAGGCGTTGCATCTGCGCGATTTCGATCATCAGGAAACCCAAGCCGATGGCGGCAAAAAACACCAGGGGTACGGTGTTATGCCGCAGCAGGGTTTTGTCCGCCGTCGTGATCCACGGGATCGCGATGCACAGCAGGGTCATCGACAGTGCGATGACAAACACCGTGCCCAGCAGCATCACGGCTTTCATGTTGAAGCTGTTATTTCCCATGTTCCAGCGGTCGCTGTCCAGAATGTCATTGAGTTTGAGCATGTTGAAGAAAAACGGATTGTCGTCGGTCGGCGCGGTAACGTTGACTGGCAGCGCACGGTGAAACGCGGCGTCGGCGCGTCCGTCGGCGATGGTACTGAGCGTGTTGTCTTTGGCGTACTCGGGCATGAGTACGATTTCAAAGCCCAACGATGATTTCAGTTTGCGTATCCACACGATGTCGGCGTCGGTAAACGGCGATGGGCTGACCAGAATCGTCACAACGCCATCCGGAAGCAGCCCGGAGGAGCGGTCAAGGGTGGTCAGTGAGCGCATCGCGATCATGTGACGGCGCGGATCGTTCACACCCATGCCTTTAAGGGTCTCGGTTGCCAGCGACACCAGGCGGTAGGTTTCCGCCGGATTCTGCGCGAAATACCAGCGCGACACGCTCAGCATGCCGGTGGGGTTCAGGCGTGACAGAAACGTGGTCCATGCCTCGCGGGTATAGAGCGTGTTCTCGGAAAACACAAAGGCGCCAGCGGCGGTCGCCGCCCAGGTATCGATCAGGGAAATCTGAATGATGTCGAAGCGATCATTGTGGCGGGCGATGTAACTGCGCGCTTCGTCATTGACCAGTTTGACGTTGGGTTTGAGCTGCAATTGCCCGGTGAACTGCCCCACGTGCCGGGTCAATACATCCAGAATGGTCTTGTTCATTTCCACGCCCAGAACCGACTTCTGGCCGAAGGTCAGCGCCGACAACACATCGCGCCCTCCGCCGACGCCGACCACCAGCACATCGGCGTTTTGACGCACGTAGTGCGCGATGTTGGTGACGTCGTAGCGCAAATACTCCACCGACGCGTAATCACCGTTGAATTGCGTCAACACCGTTCCGGCGCTGGTATCCATGCTCAAGTGCAACTGCTGCGGCTGGAACTGACTCAGCGGCGTCTTGTTGCTTAATCCCCAGCCGAAGGGAGGGCCGACATATTTCTGCACCAGCACGCGCGATAACGCGGTCCATTTCTCGTAGACCACGTCGGAAGTTCTGGTCGGCTCCCTGACCGACGCGTCTTCGAAATTTTTTACCGTGGTCGCCACCAGCAATACCGCCATCACCGCGCCGGTTACCAGTGCGTAATGACGTTGCCGGGCCGATGCGCCAGCGGTGGCAAAAGCAACCGCAGCGGCACTGGTCAATATCGCCACGGCAACCACGCCGCCCAGCGCACCGGCGACTTCCATGATTCCGATCACTGCAATGCAGCCGAGGGCCGCACCGGCTAAATCCACCGCGTATAAACCGCCGACGTGTCTGGAGTAGCGGGTCAATATCAAGGTGACGCAGATGCCGCTGGCGACAAACGGGACGATGAACATCACCACCGAAATGATCATCAGGGTGACGGTGTCGGGGGGTGCTTGCAGCCGGGTGCGCAAATACCAATGGATCGATGTCGCCACCACCGCCGCGATGCCGGTGATGAGTGCGCATTGCGCCAGGCGTTGCGGCACCCGGCCATCAAACAGGTGGGGGCGCAGGTAAACCGTGATCGCCCCCGCCGTCATGCCGAACATCGTGATGGAAATCGCCACGAACGCGAAGTGGTACATCATCGTGACATTAAAAATGCGGGTCAGCAG
>JANOOV010000520.1:0-1805 GCA_031421535.1 Gammaproteobacteria bacterium | reverse complement strand
TGATTTACGACGGGCACTGCGGTTTTTGCAAACGTGCCATGGCGACTTTTTTAGCGTATGACGGCATGCAACAAATCAGCGTACGCGATTACCGCACCGATCCATCCCCCATTGTCGCAAGTGACAAAGTCGATAAAGCCTTGTACCTGGTCACGGAGTCAAACATGGCGATTCCCGGCTTCGATGCCTACCGCTATGCCGTGTTACGGGTGCCGGGACTTTGGTGGCAGGTGCCGTTTTTTTATATCCCGGTGTTTAGCAGACTCTTGGGCCGACCGATTTACAACTGGATCGCGGCGAATCGAGGGGTCATTTCTCAATGTGTCATCAAGCCAAGCGCTTAACCCCGTAAAAACGGCTCAATAATATCCGCCGCCTGCTCGATGCCGGACGGTGCCAGCGGCGTGGGACGTGAGGCCGACAATAACCGGTTCAATGTATCCATGAACGCACCGCGCGCGAACTGCTCTGTGCTGATGGCTGCGCACGGTATATGTTGTGGTAGCCATTGGACCAGCCCGGCTTGTTCGGGCCAATCTTCGTAGGTGATGTAAAGCACCGGCACGCCGTTGCAGGCGGCTTCGGCGAAGCTGCCGTAGCCGGGCTTGGTGATGAACGCATCGGCGTTGCGCAACACATCAATGAAATTCCAGCCGAGTTGGTCCCAGGCCAGCGTATCGGGATGTTGGATGTTCCAGTCAGCCTGCGCCAACCAACGCACGCTGTCGGTGCGTGGCCATGCATCCAGGGTTACGGCGGTTTTTATTCCCCCCAACGCGATCACTACCAGACGCGTGTCGGCGCGCACGCCCAAGGCCGCGCGTAATTCCGCGCGGCGCTCGCGTCCCACGCGTGCGAGCGGGCCGATGGCTTGGATGTTGGGCAAATCAGTCATCGGCATGCTGGGTTCGGGTCGCAGGAAGACACTGGCGGACTGATAGCTCGCGCGGATTTGCGCGAGAATTGCGGGCGCTTCCGGACGCGCGCCGCAGTAGTACGCGTAGATGTCGGCCCAATTCAGCGAGCACATTGCGACGCTTGGAATGTGCGCCTGCGCCGCCGCCGCGAGCGTGAGATACGGTATGTCGGCGAGTACGACGTCGGGTCGCAATTCGCGTAACTGCGCGGTTGCACGCGCCACCTTTGATTCCCAATCAAAATGAAAGTCAGCGTAAAGGCGGGCGGTGTCTTCGCGCAGCACACGCAGCGCGCCATGATTGACGACACCTAAATCCATCGCTTCTTGCACCTGCGTAAACGCGCAGTGGAAATGATTGCGCAACACCGCAAGCGGCGCAGCGCATTGCAAGGTGACGCGCAACTCCGGTATGCGGCGCACCAGCGCGTTGACCACCGGCGCGCTTTGCGCGATGTGGCCGAAGCCGTGAAATGAAATAGAGGCAAGCAGGTGCGGGGGCATGAGCGACACACTATACTAAGCGGCCTTATGACAACCAAGACCAAAAAAACCACCCCCTCCCCTGCCGCACCGCAAGCGCGCGGGCTTGACACTTTTCAGGACATGATCCTCGCGCTGCAAGATTATTGGGCGCGCCAAGGCTGCGTGCTATTGCAGCCGCTCGACATGGAAGTGGGCGCCGGAACGTTTCATCCGGCGACTTTCCTGCGCTCCATCGGACCCGAGCCGTGGCACGCGGCTTATGTGCAGCCGTCGCGTCGCCCGACCGACGGGCGTTACGGCGAGAACCCTAACCGCTTGCAGCACTACTATCAATTTCAAGTTGTATTGAAGCCTTCGCCGGACAATATTCAAGACTTGTATCTGGATTCGCTGCGCGCCTTGG
>JANOOV010000519.1:0-1608 GCA_031421535.1 Gammaproteobacteria bacterium | reverse complement strand
CAACAAGGGGAAAAAGGCATAACCCATATGAGGCCCCCGCCCGTCAACAGACGAAGTCGTCCCTACCGTAAATGTTGCAGTATCGTGAGTTCATCCGGGCCACAGGTTCACTGTCTTTACAATTCAATGACGAAAGGTTCTGCCCTAAACACATATTGAGAGTCGTTTACGACGTTGTTTTGTCGCCGCTCTAGAAACGATTCAAGCTCTCCTCGTACCGGCTCATTCATGGTTTACAAAGGCTGGGTGTTACGCCCTCCAGTTAGAATCGAGCTCGGGTGAGGCGCAGTTCCTGTACACCGGGAAAATGGGCGGAAGCGAATGCAGGTGCTAATCACGGCACAAAGGCTGTCACGCGGGGCCGATGGACGGCGGGGGTGGTCGAAGCCACAGACGATCGCCATCCTCATTGGGCTTGTGCGTATCGACGCCAGTTAGACGTGGAGCGTGCCTGCATTCCTTCCATTAACTGTTTAGAAAGCGTTGCGCATCGAACACCTGTTTGCGTTTGAGCATGAAGTACACGGCCCGCCCTAATTTATGGGCGAGAATGGTCAAGGCGCGCGCCTTGTTGTGTTTGTTGGCCATTTTTTCCAGCCATGCCTGTGCGGGCGGATTCTTGCGCAGGAATAAAACGGCCGCTTCACTGAAGGCCCACTTCAGATAGGCGTTGCCGATCTTGCCGCCGCCGGTGCCATAGCTTTTACCGGCCGATTCCCGTTTGCATTTGATCAAGCGGCAGTACGAGGCAAAGTCTTGCACCGATGGAAAGCGCTCAATCGTGTGAATCTCGAACAGGATTACCAGCGACAGAATCTCCCCGATGCCCGGCACGGTGCGCAACAACATCAGTGCATGCGGGTCGCAGTTCTTGGCGTGGTGCAGGATGTGCCACTCGACTTTGCTCAGTTGCTGGTCGTAAAAGCCGATGAGATTAATGTCCAGCTCCATGCTCTTGCGCACACTGCCATCGGCAAAGCGCTCGGCGATCCCCTCCCGGTTGAAGGCATAGCGCAGGTTCTTGCCGATCTCGGGTAGGTTGTACTGGCTGGTGGTGTTGTGGATGTGCGCCAACAGCTCCGCGCGCTTGCGCATCATGTGCATGCGCCGCCGCATCAGGTCACGGGTGCCGCGCATCTCACGCGGGTACAGATACGCGACCGGGAACATCCCGCCGCGCATCAGCGTGGCAATCTTCAGCGAATCGATTTTGTCGTTCTTGGCCTTGCCGCCGTGGATGGCGCGCATGTACAGCGCGTGCCCGAGAATAAAAGCGATGTTCTCCTGCCGGCACAAATCCGCCACCCAGTACCAGGTGAACATGCACTCCACGCCGATGATCAAATCATCACGGTACGGGGCGATGATCGCCAGCAACGCTTCGGGTCCAGCCGTAATATTCTTGTGCGTCAGAATCGTTCCGTCCCGATCCATAATGCACACGTACAGCGAGCGCGCATGCAAATCGATGCCGCAGTAATGTTGATGGGTTTGGGTATAGAATTTCATTGAGGTCTCCTCCTTCGCAGTTGTGCCCAATGCACAAGTAGGATGGTAGGTCAGTCCTCCCAAGCCTGAAGTCGAGGGAGGGGGCCTCAATGAGTATCA
>JANOOV010000518.1:0-2911 GCA_031421535.1 Gammaproteobacteria bacterium | reverse complement strand
GAACGTGCACCGTGCCGATCATCGACCACTTCCAGTAAGTCCTGCGCTTGCGCGCGCGTCAGTTTCTGCAACCCCCAATCGTCCAGGATCAACAGGTCAAGTTTGGCCAGGTGCGCCAGCTTTTTGGTGTAGCTGCCGTCGGCGTGCGCGATGTGCAAGTCATCGAGCAAACGTGTCGCGCGCAGGTACAACACCGACAAGCCCTGCCGGCACGCCGCATTGCCCAGCGCACACGCCAGCCAGGTTTTCCCGCAGCCGGTGGGTCCGACAATCAACAACGATTGGCGCTGGCGGATCCAATCGCTGGTGACAAGCGAAGCCATCGGCGCGCGTTGCAATCCGCGCGAGTGTCGGTAGTTGATATCTTCAATACACGCCGGATGTTTTAACTTGGCGGCGCGCAGCAAGCGGCTCAGGCGTCGGTTGTCACGCGTGGTCAGCTCACGATCAACCAGCAAGCCGATCCGTTCCTCGAACGATAGTTCGTGCGTTTGCGGTTGGGCCAGTTGTTGTTCCAGCGCGTCAGCCATGCCGGTGAGTTTGAGACGACGCAGCGTCTGTAAGGTCTGTTGTGCAAGCATTCATGTGCTCCTGTGGGTGTTATTGGTTGGTCAGTGGTAATAGCCCGGCCCGCGCACGTTATCGTGCGTGAGCAGGGGTAATGAGGATTGCGCTTCTGCTGACGGCAAAGGCGCGCGGTCCAGTCCTTTATCCAGGATCGACAGCACGCTTTTGCGCGTCGGTGCGCCGATGATCAGCGCGCGCTCACACGCCGCTTCCAGCCGCGCCGGACCAAAACGTTTGGCCAGACCCAGCAACCCCAGGCACGAGCGATAGCCGTGTTCGGGATGCGGCCGGTGCTCCAGCAGATGCTTCACCACGTCGCGGGTGCGTGGCCCGATATCCAGCGCCCAGGTGAGGAAGCGCCCGGGCGTCCAGTCCTGGTGTTTTTGGTGCGCCTTGGGCATGTGCTCGACCACCGTGGTGTGTGCGCCTTTGCGGTGGCTGCGCGCGTGGGAGGCAATGCGTTGACCTTGCGCCAGGCACTCCACCGTGGCGGCGGTGAGGCGCACATCAACGGCGTGTTTTACATACGCGTGTGGCACCGAGTAATAATGCCCATCAATCTCGATGTGGTAGTCAATGTTGACGCGCGCCTTCTTCCAGTCTGCGTATTCATAAGCCTCGGCGGGCAAGGGTTTGAGCGCCGGTTGGTCCAAGGCTTCGAACTGGCTGCGGCGCGAGCCGGGAAGTTTTTTGAAGGGTCGGTTGTTGAGTTCCACCAACAAGGCACGGATCGCCGCGTTGAGGTCGGCTAACGAGAAGAAGGTGTGGTGGCGTAAGCGCGCGAGAATCCAACGTTCTACAATCTGAACACCCACTTCGACCTTGGCCTTATCCTTGGGTTTGTACGGACGCGCGGGCAACACCGCCGTGCCGTAGTGCGCCGCGAGGTCGGCATAGGTGGGATGCAGTTCAGGTTCGTAACGACAGGCAACGCTGACCGCCGCTTTCAGATTGTCCGGAACAATCAGCGCGGGGACGCCGCCGAAGAACGTAAACGCGCGCACGTGTGAGCCGATCCAATCGGGCAGCGCTTGCGTCCAGGTGGCTTCGGCATAGGTAAAGTTGGAGGCGCCCCACACGGCCACAAAGATTTGTGCCGGCTTGATCTCTCCGGTGGACGCGTCCACCACCGACGCGGTCGGCCCGGCGTAATCGACAAACAGTTTCTCGCCGACAATATGGGTCTGCCGCAGGCTGCGCTGTAAGCGCCCTGCCCAGGTCCGGTACAGCAGACAGAACTGGGGATAGCTGTACGCATCGTTGGGGTGGGCGTGTTGATACTCCTCCCACAGCAATTGCCGCGTGACACCTTTGCGTTTGAGTTCCTGGTGGATGGTGACGAAGTCGGGCTCGGCGCCGTGGAAAACGGCAACGTCCGTCAGTGCAACGGGCGGCAACAACCGTTGCACGAGATCCTGGTCGTTCCAATCCGGTGGCAACGGCCAGCTCACGCCGGCCGTCTGTGCCAGGCGCAGGTATTTGCACACCACGCCGTTGGATAACTTCAAGCTCGTCGCGATGTGACGCTGCGACAATCCGGCGGCATGCAACCGCAACACGTCTTTGATCTTGCGCATGGATACTCGCTCTGTGGACATGACGCTTCCCTCGAAAAAAGGGGGGCAGCGTCCGTCAATCATTTCGAAATATCCAGCGCCGAACACTCGCATTATTATCCGCGTGAGCACGATTATTAAGACCGCAGAAAACTGCTCACGATGATTTAATAATCACTGCTCACGATGCGTAATAATCGCCGCTCACGCTCCGTAATAATCCGTGCTCACGATGCTTAATAAAACGCAAAGCCAAGAGTTTTGGCCGTGAAGGCTCAATGAACCCGCAAAACGTCGCACGCAGAGCCACGAATGAAGATGTTTTCAAAGAGGATGATGTAGCGCGTATGAAGCGCTTGGTTGAAGGGTTTCCCGGCGCTGTGCTTGTGTTTGCCACCATGAAGGAGGCGGTCGATTTGACGAAAGAAGAAGTGGTACGGTTGCGGAAGTTGGCTGAGTGGGGGCGAGAATACGTGAGTGAATCGCGACGCACACGTGCTCCAGTGATTTTGCTGACAGGTACCGAACTATTCACGGGCGACTCGTTGCACTCAGCTTGGATGAATAAGGGTGGCAAGCACAAGGATCTGTGCTCTAGTTACATCCAGCTTGACCATCTCACGACTTTGGCTGACCTAACTCAGCAGCTCTACCTCGGTATGCCGCACTACCACGAATGGCGCGATGCCAAGTGGAAGGCGCGTGCAGCGAGAAAACAGAAACAGGTCAAGACACAATGAAGGTTAAATGTTCGGGTCTTGAGTTTCGCTTTGCCACGAAGAAGCACA
>JANOOV010000517.1:0-7297 GCA_031421535.1 Gammaproteobacteria bacterium | reverse complement strand
TTGTCGCCAATCTCGACAGTAATGGGAACATGCAGTGGGGGCGGCAGTATCGTTGCGCATATAAAGAACCGTTCTACATGCCAAGTGTAGCCCAGGACGCGCACGGCAACGTCTACATGAAAATGGAGATCCAGTACGACTTTGCCAGTATGACGCCAAACGTTCGCGTGGCCGATCACCCTGTTGTGATCGCGTTCGACGCGAACGGTATGAAACGCTGGGCACGACAAGAGATGGAGATGCATGTCTCAGGCGGTGTGCGTCTCGACCGCTATGGCAATGTATATAATGCCGGTCTTGCCCCTTCGGGCCTTGTTAGAACAACTAAGGTTTCCCCGCAGGGCCGACGCCTTTGGTTGCAGGAACATACTCTTCCGTCCGACTACCTTCCTCGCGAGATTGTTGCAGGCATGCGCGTCACTCCCGACGGCGATGTTTATGTGGCCGGAAGCACGAGGGTAGATATGGATGGTGCCGGACCAGGACAACTTACCGGCCAGGACAACCTTTTCGTTTTAAAAGTTGATAGGAACGGCTACGAAACCTCGCTCGAACAGATCAGCGGCCCAAGTAATAGCCCGCGTTATTCTCGTACGCAGGTTGCGAATATTGGTCTTGACCCGGCAGGCAATGTTTACGTGATCGGGTTAACGGAACAAAACCTCGATGGCAATCATCCGCTTATCGGAGCTGCCTACGGCTTCGACAACGTAATCATCCGTCTTCCCGCACAACCCACCGTCCCGAATCCTCCACCCACCCCAGGACCGGACGTAGCACAAATCGGTTCTGACAAACACGATCAGGGCAACGGCATCGCCACACGCTCCGACGGAACTGTGCTGATCGTCGGTACCTCGACAGGGGCGGTGCAGGGTTGGGGGAACGCCGCCTATCCCCCGCCCGGTGCGGGTGATCAGGGGGATGTGTTCGTCGCCGCATTGGACCCGAAAAACTCAAATACTCCCAGTGCCGTGTTCGAGTTCGGCACACCGCTTGGCGACGCAGGTCATGCGATTGCAGTTGCTTCCAACAAGAACGTTTTCGTGGCCGGAAACACCTCGGGTAATCTGGCCAAAGCTTGTACCGACGCCAACAACGGCTGTGCACCCGATGCGTTCGTGACGATGATCGACAAGGATCTCACCGCACGCAATTGGACCACACAGTTCGGTTCCGTCGGCGACGACAAAGCCTTCGCCATCGCAACCGACGATGCGGGCGGCGTCTACGTGGCCGGATACACACGCGGCGACCTGGACGGCGTAGCGCATTTGCCTATCGGCGATGCCGACGCGTTCATCGCCAAGTTTAATCTTTCCGGGCAACAACTCTGGCTACGCCAGCTCGGCACCACGGGCGACGATCTCGCTTACGGCTTAGCCGTTGATGCAGCCGGAAATATCTATCTCACCGGCGAAACCGGCGGCGGCATCGCGAGCACCGGCAACGCAGGCGGCAAAGATATCTTCGTCGCCAAATACGACACGGCGGGTGTACTGAAATGGACACGCCAGTTCGGGACCGGGGGCGATGACATCGGCCGTGCCATTACATCCGACGGCGGCAATGTACTGGTAACCGGGAGCACCGGCGGCGATCTCGATGGTAGCGGGCCGGGTGCTTATACCGGCATGGGCGATGGCTTCGTGCTGACGCTGGACGGTGACGGTACGGTCACCAGGACGCGGCAATTCGGCTCGTCCCAGGACGACACCGGCTACGGGATCGCGCTCGACAGCAGCGGCGCGGTGTTCGTGACGGGACTGACCTATGGAAACCTCGCCGGTCCCACGAGTGGGGTCGGGTCAGGCGATCTGCTCGTGACAAAATTCGGCGCTGACGGCGCGCTGCAATGGATAAAACAAAAGGGCACCCCGTCCTTCGATACCGGCTATGCCATCGCCGCCGACGCGTTCGGCAATGTGTACGCCACGGGTGCGTCGTTCGCGGATTTCGACGCCACCGGACCGGGACAATACCAGGGTGGATTGGACGATGCGATCATCGTGCGTTATGCCGGAGCGCCCTAATCCTGGCAGAAGTTCAGAGCTTGTGGTTTTGCGCTTCCAGCACGCAACGGAAAAATGAGAGGTACAATGCACAGCAAAACGCTATTGAATTGATCGCGTTTCCTAAATAAAAAATACTGGAGAACAATATGCCCAACCGTCGGACCCGCCCTCGCTGCCAGCCGGAATTTATTCACAATCTCGTTGCCGTTTCGTTGATTGCTGTTCCGCTTGCCGCTTTTTCCGGCCCCGCGCTCGGCGCGTTTTTTCAGTTGGCGGAAAACAACGTGTCGGGACTGGGTAACGCCTATGCCGGGGGCGCCGCCATCGCTGAAGACGCCAGCACCATGTGGTACAACCCCGCCGGGCTTACACTGTTGAGCGGACCGCAACTTTTAGTCGGCGGACATTTCGTTAGCCCCTCGTTCAAATTTAACAAGACCCGCGCGACCACGGTGCTCGGCTCACCGATCAGCGGCGGTAACGGCGGCGATGCCAGCGAGTCGGCGTTAATTCCAAATGTTTATTACTCGCAACCGTTCAACGATAGGCTCACCTTCGGAATCGGTGTCAACGCCCCTTACGGTCTGACGACCGACTATGACGACGACTGGGTTGGCCGCTATCACGCGGATCGATCCGGCGTGAAGACAATCAACATCAATCCGAGTCTCGGTTATCGCTTCAGCGATCAGTTTTCCGGCGGATTAGGCGTCAGCGTGCAATATGTTGAAGCGGAGCTGAGTCAGGCCGTGGATCTCGGCACGATCTGCGCTGCAAGCCAACCGTCGGCTACCTGCGCCGCACTCGGACTGGCGCCGCAGCAAGACGACGCCAAGAGCAGCGTCACCGCTGACGACGTGAGCTACGGATATAATTTCGGGCTGATGTGGCAGCCAGTGCCCACCACTCGCGTCGGCTTTGCTTATCGCTCTACGCTCAAGCACAAGATCAAGGGCAACAGCGATATCACCACGTCCGACGCCGGTCAGGCGGTGTTCGCCGCCAACCCGGCCGTCAATATCGTTGACACGGGCGCGCGCGCCGACGTCACTTTGCCAGCAACGGTGGCGCTCAGCGTCGTGCAGGAGCTCGGACCAGAATGGACGTTCATGGCCGATGCCACGCAAACGCGTTGGAGCCAGCTCCAGGAACTCAGAATTAAATTTGACAGCGGCCAAGCGGACGTAGTCACCACACTGAATTTGGAAAATGTCTACCGCTACTCGCTCGGCACGACCTACGCCCCGGGTGGCAACTGGGTTTATCGCGCCGGGGTGGCGCTCGACCAAACGCCGACGCCGAACCCGGAAGTCAGGACACCACGCCTGCCGGACGCGGATCGCACCTGGCTGGCGTTGGGCGTGGGGTATCGTCCGAGCGCTAACTTCAACATCGATTTCGGCTACGCATATCTCATGATGGACAGCGCCAGCATCAACCGCACTACCGGCGCGTCGCCGACCGGCGAAAACTTTTTCCGGGGCAATTTGATCGGCGAGTACGACGCGAAGATTCACATCTTGAGCGCGCAAGCGAATCGGAAATTTTAGCTTGGGAAAATGCCGGGTAGTGGCGGCGGGATGGGTGATGGTGGCCTTGGCGTCGCCCAGATTTGTGGTAATGAACAGCATGCGCATGGCGTCGATCAAGGTCCAGGCTGCTTTCTGTCCGCCGCGTAATTAAAATGACAACACCCCGCCGAACGCGCACTGCTGCCGCTGCGCCAACGCACGCTGCGGGTGCTATTCCAGGCTGGGGTAATTCACTTTCTTCACCGCCGACTGTTGTTTGAGCCAGCGAGTTAAATGCAACGCACTGGCACTGTGCGCGTGCATACGCAGCTTGAGGGTTTCCAGCCCTTTCAAAAAACACCCACGCGCAGATTCAGATTGAACCCGTGAAATCCTGGCGGGCGTTGCGTTGTGTTCGACAGCTTGCGAACGCACAACGCGGCAATCAAGACCTGCGTCACCATCGGGACTAAAGTCCCATTGTGCGCAGAGCGGGCGGACTGACAGTATGCACATAGCAAACTGCGAGAGGTGGGAGCGGTTGTCAACCTCACACCACAAATTCAAAATGCGCCTAAGTAATGTATGTGTGCCTTCATCGGTACACGGTGTCATAAAATCGAGGGGGTCTCATGTTTAACTCAACACGCATAAGTGCAGTGCTGGCCTGTGCCATTGTATTTTCATTGTTAACCGCGTGTGGTGGCGGTGGTGGTGGCGGAGGTAGCTCTGCACCCGAAGCGTTGACGGGTCGCTTCGTCGACAGTGCCGTGCAGGGCTTGCGGTTTCAATCCGCGACGCAAAGCGGTACTACCAATGCCAACGGCGAGTTCAAATACTTCGCTGGTGAAACCGTGACGTTCTACATTGGAAATTTTGTACTCGGCAGCGCGGTCGGCGCCGTACTGATCACCCCGTTTGAATTATCAGGTATCCCGCTGCCGGTGAATTCCGTGGACGTGACGCGGGCAATCAATCAGTACTACAACGGAAACAACAATTTATCACCACTGAACAGCGCAATGAACCGCGCGGTATTTTTGCAAACCATCGACCAGGATGGCTACCCGCATGACGGCATTATTATTCCAGCGGCGCTTGCGGACCTGCTAAACGGAAAGCAGCTCGACTTCACGCAATCTCATTGGGATTTTGAAGAGGCCCTGAGCGGTCTTATCGCGCCCGTCAATGGCACGGGAGTAGGCAACATCTGGGGTGAGTTTCGTAATGTGGCCCAAGCCGATGAGGCGCTTGCCAATCTCTATACTGATCTTGCGATCACACCGACCCAGAGTACCGTCACGCGTGACGCCCGTGACAACAACAATGACGGTGTGATCGATGAGCTCTATCTGTATGCCTACGATACACGCGGTAATCGAACCATGAGCGCAAGTGATCAAGACGGTGATTCAGGCACCCAACCCCTGTATCGAAATTATTACGATTACTACTATTATTCTAGTAATCGCAGTCCACGACAGCGCGACACTGGCTCCGAGACCGATACCAACGGCGAGCTGCCGGGGGGTGTTACCTATCGCGAACGCTCGGTCTATTTCAATACGAATGCAAATTATCGGGATGTGCAAATTTATGAAAGAGACAATGACGGCGATGGGCCCGGGCCACTCACACGCGAAATCTACGATGAAAATGAAAATACCCTCGTCGAAGAAACCGATGCCAATGGGAGTGCGGCGGGTGGCGTAACCTACCGCGAAACCAATACCTACAACACACTTGGGAATCGCGTGTTAACCCTGATCGATGCCGATGGTGATGGTGCCAATAGCGCCAATGCACGAACCGTTTATACCTATGACATTAACGGTAGGCAGATCAGCGAAGTGACCGACGCCTTCAACGATGGCCCTGCGGATGATACCTATCGCGCCACGTACACCTACAACACCAGCGGTCAAGTCACGCTCTATGAAGTTGACGGTGATGGAGCGGGTCTGGGCGTCATCAGTTTCCGTGACCGCTATACTTACGATACAGGCGGCCGTCAAACCCTGCTTGAGCGTGATGCCAACGGCGATACCATCGTCGGCATTACGTATTACGAAGCTTCGCAGTACGACAGCAGCAGTGGCCGCATAATCCGGCGTGAAGTGGATGCTGATGGCGGCACGGTTGTGTTGATCACGTCGCGCGAGACTTGGGAATACAGCACGAGTGGTAAAGAAACCCTGTATACGGTTGATAACAACGGTGATACCGCTATGGGAGTTACCTATCGTCGGCAGAGTACCTACGATACCAACGACCGTTTGACACAGCAGATCATTGACAACGACGGCGATGGCACCAATGCCGCTCAAGTCACAACGACGAATTACACCTACGATGCGAATGGCCGTGAGTTAACGGAGCAGCGCTTGAATAGTGGTGTCATCACCTATCGTGAACTGCGTACCTATCACGCCGCCAATGGCACCCAGTCGCTGTATGAATATGAATACAATCCCGGAACATCATCTTCCTATGGCCGACGGCAGGGGTATGACAACAGCACTTGCTGGTATGTGCGTACGCTCAATGAAACATTAGGTGGCAGCGGCGCGGTGATCTCTCGGCAGCGCTATGTGCTCGACGCGAATTGCAACCAGCTCGTATACGAGAGCGACAGTGACGGTGATGGCCCTCAGCCGGTGCATCGCACTACTGGCCCTCTACGAGAGCATCGTGCAACCGGCAATACCCTGTACGAGATCGACTCAAACGATACTCTAGCCGATGGCGTCACCTATCGTGAGACCTACACAAACAATCTAAACGGCCGTCGTGTGCGCATGGATGTCGACGCCGATGGCGATGGCGTAAACGGCATTACCGCCACCACCACCTATACCTATGACGCAAACGGCAATCAATTGCGTGAGGACAGGGACGGCGATGGTGCAGGCTCAGGTGAGATTACTTACAGCGCCGTATCGACCTATCGCAATGGTGAGCGCGCCACATATATTGTCGATGGTGATGGTGTGGGATCGGGCGGAACCACCTACAGCGAGATACGCACCTATGATACGAACGGTAACGTAACCCTGTACGAGATTTTTGACAGCAGTCAAACACCCAACATTACCCGACGTGGCCGGTTTACCTATGATTCCGCCGGAAACATCATTCGGCAAGAAAACGACACGGACGGCAACGGTGTCTTTGATAATGTCCGATCCTATGCTTACACCGACATCCCGGTGAATTGGAATAATGTCTTGGACGGCAACAGCAAGTAAAAGTCCGACGCATCTTCATTTTTAAATTACATTTAGCCCCCTTCACTGGGGGCTTATTTTTTGGCTCTCACGTTAAGGTTTGTTCCCGATATCAACGTGGGTTACGCACCATTAACGACTTTCTGTGGGTAGTGCTCGCCCGCATGGAAGTGAGAGTTCAGCCAGTGTTGCGCATGCCCGTCGCAACGCTTCCTCGCGGAAAACGCGGAGGCTTGTACGTCGCATCTCGTTGGTAAAACGTTAAGGCGCGCGCCCGCCGTTTTCAAACAGCAAGTAGGTGTACTGCAATTCACCCTTATTATAGTCAAAGTAGAAATAGCTGCTGGATGAAGCGAAGCGGGTGTCGACAAAATGATGCGCCTCGTTGTCGGGGGCATTGCGCTGGGTGACTTCGCCATATATGCCCTTGGTGCCACGGTTGAAATATTTTTGTGCAAGCGTGTAGAAACTCGCGTCGCCGGTGTATTTGTAACCGCGCACCAGGGTATTTACCAACGACGTGGTGTAGACCGGATCCCACCAG
>JANOOV010000516.1:0-3349 GCA_031421535.1 Gammaproteobacteria bacterium | reverse complement strand
GGTGCTACGTCTCGACGTGGCACGTACGCACACGCCAGTGCGGCAAACGGGCATCGCATTCGGACTACAGCAGTTTTTTTGAGACCGGTTGAAATTTATCATGAACTCACCACCACCCATCAAAGGCCGCGCCGCGCCCGGCAATGCCGAGGGGCGTTTTTCGGCTTGGCAGCGTGACACATTTGATGACGGTTGGGGCAGCGCGGATGAAACTGCTCCGCCCTTGCGTACCACGGTGTCGATCGACACCGCGCGCAGTGTGATCACGTATAACAAGTCGCCCGATGTTCCGTTTGATCGTTCCATCAATCCGTATCGTGGCTGCGAACACGGGTGCATCTATTGCTTTGCGCGGCCCACGCACAGTTATCTCGGCTTGTCGCCGGGTCTCGACTTTGAGAGCCGCTTGTTTTACAAGCCAGACGCGCCCGAGCGTTTGAGCGAAGAATTACGTGCACCCGGCTATCGCGCCCAACCGGTCGCGCTGGGGATCAACACCGACGCGTACCAGCCCATTGAGCGCAAGTACGGGCTCACACGCCACCTGCTGGAGGTGCTCGCGGAACACCGCCATCCGGTGAGTATCGTGACCAAGTCGGCACTCATCGAGCGCGATCTCGACATTTTAGAACCGATGGCGCGCGACGGTCTGGTCACTGTGGCAATCTCGATCACCACACTGGATCGCGACCTGGCGCGGCGCATGGAGCCGCGCGCCGCCGCACCCCAGCGCCGTCTCGAAACCGTGCGCGCCCTGCATGCTGCCGGTGTTCCGGTGGGCGTGTTGGTCGCGCCGATTATCCCGGTGCTGACCGACCCGGAGCTGGAAGGCGTACTCGACGCCGCGCGCACCGCCGGGGCGCGTTGCGCGGGCTACGTGATGTTGCGCCTGCCACACGAGGTGCGCGATTTGTTTACCACCTGGCTGCACCACCATCTGCCACTCAAGGCCGGGCACGTGCTCAACCGCGTGCGTGAAGTACGTGGCGGCCAACTCAACGACCCCAACTTCGGTACGCGCATGACCGGACAAGGCGAATACGCCCGGCTGATCGCGCGCCGCTTCGCGCTGGCGCACCAACGCCTGCAATTCGACACCTGGCCGGAACTCCGTACGGAGCGTTTTTTGGTTCCGGCACGCAGCGGCGATCAACTGGGGCTGTTCGATACACCAAGCTGAATGGACAGTCTCTGCCTTTGGCGTGAATGCGCTAAGATATGCCCCTATCGTGTTCAACCTTCTTCGTGGCGCCATGAAATCCAGCTCATACTTCTTCTTGTTTCTGATTGCCGGTTGTTTTGGACCTATTTACGCCGCTACACCGGCAGTGCCTGCATCACCGCCAGAGATCAGCGCCAGAAATTATTTGCTGATGGATTTCGACAGCGGCAACACGCTGGCTAAGAAGGCTGCCGATGAATCTATCGACCCGGCCAGCTTGACCAAGCTGATGACCGCTTACATTGTCGATGCGCAGATCAAGACCGGCAAACTCAAGCGCGACGAAAAAGTCACGATCAGCGACCAGGCGTGGCGCATGAGCGGCACACGCATGTTTACCCATGCAGGCGCACAAGTGAGCGTCGAAGAGTTGCTCAAAGGCGTCATCATACAATCGGGCAATGACGCTACAATGGCGCTGGCTGAACACATCGGCGGCAGTGAGATCGCCTTTGCAACACTCATGAACCAGTATGCACAGAGCCTGGGCATGACTGATAGCCACTTCACTAACAGCACCGGCCTTCCCGACCCCAACCACTACATGACGGCGCGCGATCTGGCCATTCTCGCGCGCGCCGCGATCCGCGATTTTCCGGAAAGCTACGCGTGGTACTCGGCCAAGGAGTACACCTACAACGGCATCACCCAGTACAGCCGCAACAAATTGTTGTGGACCGACCCCTCGGTGGACGGATTAAAGACCGGCTACACCGACAATGCCGGTTTTGGCCTGGTCGCGTCGGCCAGGAAAAACGGCATGCGCCTGATCTCGGTGGTGCTGGGCAGTCGCAGTGAAACTGCCCGCGCCGACGAAAGTCAGAAACTGTTGCAGTACGGATTCATCGGGTTTGAAACCCATCGTCTGTACGCCGGGCAGCAACCGCTCGCCGAGACGGCGATCTGGAAAGGCGAGAAAAAGAAGTTGTCGCTCGGGCTCATGAGCGATCTGTACATCACCATCCCACGCGGGCAGTACAAAAATCTGAGCGCCTCGCTGGATATGCGCAAACGCATTTTAGCTCCGGCTGAAAAGGGCCAGCCGTTCGGCAGCGTTAAAGTCAAGCTAGGCGACCGCCTCTACGCCGAACAAATCCTGGTGTCACTGGAGCCGGTGGCGCCGGGCGGGTTTGTGAATAACGTCGTGGACGACGTGAAGTTGCTGTTCGAATAGCCGGGACGTGCGCTACGACGCCAAACCCTAATGAGCATCGTTTACCTTAACGGAAAATATCTCCCCGACGACCAAGCGCTGGTCAGCGTACTGGATCGCGGCTTTGTGTTTGGCGACGGCGTTTACGAAGTGATCCCGGTGTACTGGGGACAACCGTTTCGCTTGTCGCAGCATCTCGAACGGCTCACCAACAGTCTGACGGCGATCCGCATGCGCAATCCGCTGGACGCCGCGCAGTGGGCCGAGTTGCTGGCGAACCTGATTCGCTTTAACCCTGGCGCGGACGACCAGTCAGCCTATGTGCAAATCACACGCGGCCCGGCGCGGCGCGATCACGCCATCCCGAAAGAAATCCAGCCAACCGTGTTTGCGATGTGCAACCCGATCACGCCACCGGACAGCGCGGTGCTCACGCGCGGCGTGAGCGTGGTGACACTGGAAGACATCCGCTGGAAGTACTGCCACATCAAGGCGATTACGCTGCTGCCTAACGTGTTGTTGCGCGCGGACGCCGCCGAGCACGGCGCGGTCGATGCGATTTTGCTGCGCGACGGCGCGGTCACCGAGGGGACCGCGAGCAATGTCTTTGTGTGGCGGGACGGGACGCTGATCACGCCACCCAAAAGCAGCTATTTACTGCCCGGCATTACCCGCGATCTGGTACTGGAAATTGCGCAGCAGCATGGCGTCAGTGCGCTTGAACAAGACCTGACTGAAAACGATTTACGCGCCGCCGAAGAAATCTGGCTGACCAGTTCCAACAAGGAAATCCTGCCGGTCACGCAACTCAATGGCCACCCGGTCGGTGCGGGCGTACCAGGCACGCACTGGCGTACCCTGCTGGCGTGGTATCAGGATTACAAGCGTGGTTTACGTGAGCGTTCTTCGAAGGAGCGGCGGGGGGGGCGGCCGCGGGCGGCGGGGGGGGCGCCCCGACCGAGAGGGAGGGGAAA
>JANOOV010000515.1:0-4673 GCA_031421535.1 Gammaproteobacteria bacterium | reverse complement strand
CGGCGTCCTGCAATACTTTAATTATCGCGAACAGGCTCCCTGCGGTGGGGTTGCCGCTGGGGCCGAGCATGCGTTGCAAACTCTTGCTGGGTTTACCGGTTCTTTTCGCCAGCACGTCGAAGGTCACGGTGGCATTAACGTAATCCCGCAACATCGCCCGGCCTGCGTCGAGCTCGCCACTCAATAATGCGTTGATGGCCTCGGTCAGCATGGCGGAGCGAAACCGTGCGTCGCGCTGCGCGCGCGCCAAAACGGTTGCGCGAAAGGTGCGTGTGATCGGCATGTTGATTACTCCTTTGCGCCGAGGTCGACGCGGTTTGCAAATGAATCGCTGCGACACGATCAATCGAGCAAAAATTTCAGCCGCTCATCGGCTTTTGCCGCCGTGATTTCCAGGATTTCCGCAGCCACGATATTTTCAGCCACGAACGGATCAAGTTTTACCCGGCTTTGCAGGTCCGGCAGCGATGTATTGTGTGCCACGATGCCACCGCCCAATTTGGGCTGAAGGCTACCGGCCAGCAAAAACACACCGTCATCAAAACCGCGTTTGATCCAGGCGTTGTGGCCGTCCATGAATTGGCTGGCGTTAGCTTTGTTAGCGGAAAATTTAAGCAGTACGATAAACATCGGAATTGTCCTCCTATCAAAAAGCCGTTGCCACGTGTTACCGAGGCGCCGATATTGTCACTCCTGGGCCCGCAGGCCGAAGTTAAGTTTACGAACTCCAACGTTTTTCCATCGAGTTAAATTTCATGCGGAGACGTTGGCGGCACGCGCAATCAAAGCACCAGTTCATAGCGAGCACTCCGGCCCGCGCCAACGCGTTGCAAAATTCCGATGTCGTGCAAGTGCTGTAGGTCGCGCGTCGCGATTGACCCTGTCGTATTCCATCGCCGGGTGCGATACTGCACCGTCTTTAAAATGCGACAGGCGGCGGGCGCGCACAGTCTTGTCGCATTTTTTGTCACATCATCTAGACAGCTATTTTATCGGGTGAAGTAATATCTGAATGCTCGCTTGGCAACCGTGGTTTAAAAAAATCCGCCGCAAATGCGCCACGCTTCCGCATTCCTGGCGCTGGATACTGCTGGCTGTGGTCGTCGTCGCCATGCTGGCGCTGTGGATCTACGTCGCGTATCTCAACTCGGTGGTGAAAGCCAAGTTTGAGGGCAAACGCTGGGCGCTGCCGGCGCGCGTGTATGCACGCCCGCTGGAACTCTATCCGGGTATGCGCATGACCACCAGCCAGCTGGTGCAGGAACTGGTCAGCCTCGGTTACTACGATACGCCGACACCGAAAACTTCCGGCAGCTACCGGCGTCGGGGCAATGCGTTTTTTGTCATCACCCGCGCCGCCACGTTTTGGGACGGCAAAGAACCCTCGGTCGCATTTCGCACCGAACTCAGCGACGGGGTGATTAACAGCCTGACCCGCGAAAGCGGCAATGAAGCCTTGAATCTGGTGCGTTTCGACCCGATGCAGATCGGCAGCATTTATCCCGCGCACAATGAAGATCGCATATTGGTCAAGCTTGACGACGTACCGCCGCTGCTGATCAAAGCCCTGCTGGCGATCGAAGACCGTGACTTTTATGAACATAACGGCATCGCACCGCGCGCGATATTCCGTGCGCTGTTTGCCAACCTGCGCGCCGGCGGCACGGTGCAAGGCGGCAGCACCATCACCCAGCAATTGGTGAAGAATTATTTTCTCAGTAACGAGCGCACGCTCGCGCGCAAAATCAATGAAGTCATCATGGCGCTGGAGCTTGAACGCCGCTACGGCAAGGCGGAAATCCTGGAGAGCTACCTCAACGAGATTTATCTCGGCCAGGATGGCGCGCGCTCCATTCATGGCTTTGGTCTGGCGAGCCAGTTTTATTTCGCCCGGCCGCTGCACGAACTGAACGCCGAGCACATTGCGCTACTGGTGGCGCTGGTCAAAGGCCCGTCGTTTTACGATCCGCGCCGCCATCAACAACGTGCACGGCAGCGCCGTGATCTGGTGGTGGACGCGCTGCTCTCACTGGGCGCAGTCAATGACAAAGAAGCCAAGCGCGTCAAGGCGGCGGGTCTTGGCATTACCAAAATCGCCGCCAGCGGCGTTACGCCTTTTCCCGCGTTTCTGGATCTGGTGCGCGATCAACTCAAGCGCGATTACCGCGAGGAAGACCTGACCAGCGAAGGTCTGCAAATTTTCACTACGCTGGATCCCGTGGTGCAGCGTTCCGCCGACCGGGCGATGGTCAACCAGATTCAGCAAATCGAAAAGGCCAAACGCCTGCCGCCGGGGCAATTGCAGGGCGCAGCCGTAGTGGTGGATGTCGAAGGCGCGGAAATACTGGCGGTGGTCGGCGGGCGTGACCCGAATTTTGCCGGCTTCAACCGCGCCCGCGACGCGGTGCGGCAAATCGGCTCGCTGGTCAAACCGGCGGTTTATCTCACCGCGCTGCAAAATCCGCAAAACTACACGCCGGTTACGCTCATCGATGACAGCGCCATCTCGCTCAAGGCGGGCGACGGCAAGCAATGGACGCCGGAAAATTACGATCATCAGGAACACGGCGAAGTCCCGCTCTATAAAGCGCTGGCCCATTCCTATAACCTCGCGACGGCGCGCCTGGGTCTGGCGGTGGGCTTGCCAAATGTTGTCGATACCCTGCACGCGCTGGGCATCGAACGTGAAATTCAACCCTATCCGTCGTTGTTGCTGGGCGCGGCTTCGCTCACACCGCTGGAGGTCACGCAGATGTACCACACGCTGGCGAACGGCGGTTTTCATGCGCCGTTGCGTGCGATCAACGCCGTGATGACCACCGACGGCAAACCCTTGCAGCGCTTTCCGTTGTCGATTGAAAAAGCCGTCGATGCGGCGGCGGTTTACGTGGTGAACACCATGTTGCAAAGCGCCGTGCGCGAAGGCACCGGGCGCTCGCTGTATTCAATGCTGCCGACCTCGCTTGCCGTGGCGGGAAAAACCGGCACCTCCAATGAATTGCGCGACAGCTGGTTCGCCGGTTTCACCCATGACCGGCTGGCCGTAACTTGGCTGGGCATGGACGACGACCGCTCCGCAAAACTGACCGGCGCCGAAGGTGCGCTGCGCGTGTGGGGCGACTTGATGAGCGGCATCAGCGCACAACCCGGCGCGTGGCCGGTGCCGGACCATGCCGAGCTGGTGTGGATCGACCCGAGCAACAACCTGCGCGGCGACTCCCACTGTGCCGGAGCGATACAATTAGGCTTCATCGCCGACTCTGCGCCCACGAGTTATTCGTCATGCGCCAGCCTGGGCGGCGCGGTGGATCAAACCATCAACTGGATCAAAGGAGTATTTGAGTGAGAGCCTGTGAAAAAATCCCCCGCCGTAGCGAGGACGCCGTTGAACGTGGCTGGCAAGGCGCGAACCTCCGGAAAACGGGGCGTGTAGCGGGCCTACATAACCCGATTTCCCGGAGGTTCGCAACGCCGTCAGACGCGTTCAGCGGCGTCCGCAGTAGGCGGGGGAATTTTTCACAGGCTCTGAGGCACCTGACGCGGCAATCCCTGCTGTGGGTCATCGGCACGGTGGCAATCCAGCTCGGCGGCTGCGCCATCCTGCCCATGGATAGCACTACCGAATCAAGCACCACTCTTGAAGAACCGGCACGCTTCGCAACCATTCCGCCATCCGCGTACACCGGCGAGCAAACCACCTCGCACCCGGCGGTGCTCGCGTTGCTGAGCGAAGCCACCCAACAGGAAAACGGCGGCGATCTGGAAGTGGCCGCCGCCAAACTCGAACGCGCCCTGCGCATCGAACCGCGTAATGCCGTGCTGTGGCACCATCTGGCCACCGTGCGCCTGCGCCAGGGACAAACACAGCTCGCCGTCAGTCTCGCGCAAAAATCCAACAGCTATGCAGCACGCGACTCCGAATTGATAGAACGCAACCAACACATTATTGAACAGGCGCGGATACGTAACTAAACTGCGATTCCACCGGGTACAATACCGGCCATGCTCGAACATCTCTCGATCAAAGATTTCGTTATCGTCGAGTCGCTGGAACTCGACGTTGACCCCGGCCTCACCGTGCTCACCGGTGAAACCGGCGCAGGCAAATCGGTGCTGCTCGATGCGCTGGGTTTTGTGCTCGGCGACCGTGCCGACAGCGGCGCGATCCGCCACGGCTGCGAGCGCGCGGATGTCACGGTGCGCTTTCTGGTTGAAAAAATTCCCGCAGCCAAAACCTGGCTCCACGAGCACGACCTGGAGTCGGATCACGACTGCCTGCTGCGCCGCACGCTCACCCAAGACGCCCGCTCGCGCGCCTACATCAACGGCAACAACGTGCCGGTGCAATCGCTGCGCGAACTGGGCGAACTGCTGGTCGATATTCACGGCCAGAACGTGCACCAGTCCTTGCTCAAGAGCGTGGTACAACGCAATACCGTGGACGAATACGCCGGGCACCCCGCGTTGCTGGCCAAAGTCGTCACCGCGCATGAACGCTGGCGCCAACTCGAATCCGAATATAAAACCTTGCACGCCACGCTCAGCGAACGCGACGCGCGGCTGGACTTGCTGCGCTACCAGGTACAGGAATTACACACGCTGGAATTACGCGACGGCGAACTCGACGAGCTGGATCAGGAACACGCGCGGCTCGCCAATGCCAGCCGCCTGTT
>JANOOV010000514.1:0-5829 GCA_031421535.1 Gammaproteobacteria bacterium | reverse complement strand
GCAGCGCGCACGGTTCGATCGCTGACGGCCGCACCGGCCCGTATCTTGGAACATCCACGGATCGGTGAAAAGTTGGAAGAGTTTGAGCCACGCGAGGTTCGTCGCATTCTGGTCGGACGCTATGAGATGCGCTACGAAATTCAAGCGTCTACGCTCTACGTGCTGCGACTCTAGCATACGCGAGAAGACCGGTAGCCATCTACGAACGGCTAAAACAACTACGCGTCCAACAAAGCGCTCAAGCGCACACGTGAGGTAGGTTTGAAAAAGTGGACTCCGTCGTTGCAATAAAATGATCTCATGCGTAACCATGGCCACTAAATGCGTCATCGTCGTTAATTGGAATTCAGGTCCATATCTACGCAAGTGCCTGCATGCGGTTCTGAATCAATCCCTCCCAATCGAAAAAATCATCGTCGTAGATAACGCGAGTACCGATGCTTCGCTGTTGGAGGCTGAAGACTTGTTGCCGCACGTGCAGTTGATCCGACTGCCACACAACGTGGGCTTTGCAGCGGGCAACAATCTCGCCGTCAAGGCGGCCGAGGGATGCGAGTGGATTGCATTCTTGAATCCGGACGCATTCCCGGAACCGGATTGGTTGGAGCGGTTGTTTGCAGCGGTGCAATCGCAGCCGGAGGAGGCGTTGTTTGGCAGTCGCATGCTTCAGGCGCTCAATCCAGAAAAGTTGGATGGCCTCGGCGATGCGTACCATGTGTCGGGGGTGCATTGGCGTATTGGGTACGGGCAGCATGTTCGCGTTTCCGCCGCGCACGGTTCCGAAGTATTTTCGGTGTGCGGCGCGGCAATGTTGTGCCGACGCGATCTGTTTCTTGAAGTGGGCGGTTTTGACGAACGCTTTTTTTGTTATGCGGAAGATGTCGATCTGGGTTTTCGGTTGCGATTGCGCGGGCGTCGCTGTTGGTACGTCCCCGAATCCACGGTGTATCACGTAGGTTCGGCGACTACGGGCAAGCGCAGTGATTTCGCTGTGTACCATGGGCATCGAAATTTAGTGTGGGTATATTTCAAGAACATGCCGTGGCCGCTTTTGTGGCTCTATCTTCCGCAGCACATTGTTCTTAACCTCATTTCACTGGGCTACTTCACGGCGCAGGGAAAGTGTCGTGTGATTTTTGCTGCCAAATGGGCGGCGTTGCGTGGGTTGCCGAAGGTGTTGCGAGAGCGGCGGCAGGTGCAGCAAACACGGCGCATTGGTGCGTGGGAGCTTCGGCGGGCGATGGCGACGGGTTGGTTCACGCCGTATCTGCGTGGTGGACTTTGGAAGGAGCTGCTTAGTCGTTGGCGGCGAATCGTAAAGTCAGCAGATCATGGGGATAATAGTGATGTGCCAGGTGTTGGTTGCTATGGTGAATTTCAACGCTGGTGTGTTGCTTTCGCTGTGGCGCTAGGTAATTACGCTGTATATACTTGGTTAGTACCAAACGATAGGAGATCGTACCATGCCGAAAGAAGCCGTTTTCACGATGAAGCTGGAACCTGAACTGCGCGCCGCGTTCATGGCCGAGGCCGAGGCTGCCCACCGGCCAGCTTCTCAATTGCTCCGCGAACTGATGCGCGAGTTTGTCCAACGCCAGCGCGAGGCGCGGGAATATGACGAGTTTCTGCGCAGCAAGGTTGAGGCTGGCCGCGCCTCGATGCGGGCCGGTCGTGGTCGGTTGAATGATGAGGTTGAAGTCGCATTTGTCGTCAAGCGTAACCAGGTGGTGGGCCAGGAGTGAGAGTCATTTGGACGCCAGAAGCGGAGCAAGACCGCGCCGACGTGTGGGACTACATTGCGGCCGACAACCCGCTCGCAGCCGCCCAGGTGGATGAACTTTTCAGCGATGCGGCGGCTAGGCTGGCTGAGCATCCCAAGCTAGGCACGCCGGGGAAGATTCCCGGCACCCGCGAGCTGATACCGCATGAAAGCTATCGCCTGGTATACGAAATCGAGAGGGAAACGACGGTTTGGGTTCTTGCCTTGGTGCATACGGCCATGCAGTGGCCTCCAGTCCACAAATAATGAAAGATTGTGACGATGCCATGGTCACTAAATGCGTCATCGTAGTTAACTGGAACTCAGGGTCATATCTACGCAAGTGTCTGCAAGCAGTTCTGAATCAATCTGTCCCCATCGAAAAAATCATTGTTGTGGATAATGCCAGTACCGACGCTTCGCTGTCGGAGGCAGAAGACTTGTTGTCGCACGTGCAGTTGATCCGCCTACCCCACAACGCAGGCTTTGCCGCAGGCAACAATCTCGCCGTCAAAGTGGCCGAGGGTTGTCAGTGGCTCGCCTTTTTGAACGTTGACGCAATCCCAGAACCCGACTGGTTGGAACGTTTGCTCGCGGCAGCAAAATTGCGACCCGCAGGAGCGTTGTTCGGCAGTCGCATGCTTCAGGCGCTCAATCCAGAAAAGTTGGATGGTGTCGGCGATGCGTACCACGTGTCCGGTGTGCATTGGAGGATCGGTCACGGGCAGAATATTGGCGATTCCATTGCACATAGCGCGGAAGTGTTTTCGGTCTGCGGTGCAGCAATGCTGTGCCGACGCGATCTGTTTCTCGAAGTGGGTGGTTTTGACGAAAGCTTTTTTTGTTATGCAGGAGATGTGGATTTGGGTTTTCGTTTGCGCGGGCGTCGCTGTTGGTACGTCCCCGAATCCACGGTGTATCACGTAGGTTCGGCGACCACGGGCAAGCGCAGTGATTTCGCCGTGTACCACGGGTATCTAAATTTAGTGTGGGTATATTTCAAGAGCATACCGTGGCCGCTTTTGTTGCTCTATCTTCCGCAGCACATTGTTCTTAACCTCATTTCACTGGGCTACTTCACGGCGCAGGGAAAGGGTCGTGTGATTTTTGCCGCAAAGTGGGCGGCTCTGTGCGGATTGCCGAAGGTGTTGCGAGGGCGGCCGCAGGTGCAGCAAACGCGGCGCGTTGGTGCGTGGGAGATTCGGCGGGCGATGGCGACGGGTTGGTTCACGCCGTATCAAAGAAAAACCATTGGTGTGGCTCCACGGAGAGGTTAAGACGCCACCCTTCTCCCAGGAGCCCGGATTGAGGCAGGGTTCCTGCTGCGGCGGCTGCAGGAAGGCGAGAACTTTGGTTTGCCGCACTCACGGCCGATGCCGACTATTGGCCAACGGTGTCACGAACTTCGTATCAATGACCAAAGTGTCACGTGGCGGATCGTGTACCGGGTTGACCCCGATGCTATCGTAATCCTGGAGGTGTTCAAGAAAAGCACGACCAAGACGCCCGTGTCGGTGATTGATGTGTGCCAACGCAGGCTGAGGATGTACGACGATGAATAAGGTCACTAGTGTCACGACACATAAATATCGAAACATGAAACGGCGTCTTTTTTCGCCCTGCGTCGTTGCCGCCCCTGGCAATACGTACAGTATTGCGGCGGGTCTGCGCCTCGCTGGGCAAAAAAAGCCGTCCGTTTCATTGGTTCCGATATTTATGCGTCGTGACACTAGTGTCCGGTTTGTTTGAAGCGATCATGCAAAAAAGTCAGAGTGGATAAGGGTTTTGAACGACTTATGGGTGTCCACGATTTGAATTTCAGGATGACCATTTGCGATCCTTTCGGGTTTGATAACCCGGGAGTGACGTATGAACGTGGGCAAGACGCTGTTTGCGCAAGTCATGGAGTACGTGCCGTGGAAAACCTTTGGACGCATCGTCGCGCGTCACGGTGGCGATGTGGGGGTTCGCACCTTGGACTGCGCCGATGTGTTTCGCAAGGCGAAGGTGTTTGCATCTGCGCAATTGACGTGGCGCGAGTCGTTGCGCGACATCGAATCTTGCTTGGCTGCCAACCCGGCGAAACTGTTTCACATGGGCTTGAGCGGCGTACCCGCCCGCGCCACGCTCGCGGACGCACTGAACCTGCGGGACTGGCGCATTTATCATGCACTGGCCATGCGCCTGATCGTGCGCGCCCGCGACCTCTATGCCAAAGAACCCACGGGGCTTGCACTCGACGCGACCGTCTACGCGCTGGACTCGACCACCATCGACCTGTGCTTGAGCTTGTTCGACTGGGCACCGTTTCGCACGACCAAGGCGGCGGTAAAGATGCATACGCTGCTGGATTTGCGCGGCGCGATTCCAGCTTTCATCCACATCAGCGACGGCAAAATGGCCGACGTCAACGTGCTCGACCTGTTGCCCATCGAAGCCGGTGCCTTTTATGTGATGGATCGCGGCTACCTGGACTTCGGCAGACTCTTCACGCTGCATCAGGCGGGCGCCTTCTTTGTGACCCGCGCCAAACGCGGCATGAACGCCCGGCGCGTGTACTCGGCCAACACCGACCGAACCACAGGGGTCATATGCGATCAAGCAATACGTCTCAACGGCTTCTATGTGTCGAAGGACTATCCCGAGCATCTGCGCCGCATCCGTTTCAAAGACCCTGGGTCGGGCAAGACGCTGGTGTTTTTGACCAACAACACGACGCTGCCGCCGTTGATGATCGCCGCGCTGTACCAGAGCCGCTGGTAAGTGGAGTTGTTCTTCAAATGGACCAAACAACATCTGCGCATCAAGCGCTTTCTGGGCACCAGCCAGAACGCCGTGAAGACGCAAATCTGGTGCGCCGTGTCCACCTACGTGCTGATCGCCATCATCAAAAAGGAGCTTCACCTCAATGCCTCGCTCTACACGTTGCTACAGATTTTGTCGGTCTCGGTTTTCGAGAAAATGCCTTTACCGCAAGCGTTTTCTGGCAGCAGTTACAACTCCAGCGAGACCGACCCTTGCATGCAACTGAATCTGTTCACGATTTAACCGGACAGTAGTGAGTTAGAATGACAGCCCATTAGTTTCAAGTTGTCGTCATCCTCGTGTCTGAATTGAATCCCCGCCAACGTGCTGCCGTGAAATACATCGACGGGCCCCTACTGGTGCTGGCCGGTGCGGGCAGCGGCAAGACGCGCGTGATCACGCAGAAAATTTCTTATCTGGTTAAAGAGTGCGGCATGGCGCCTTCGAACATTGCGGCGGTGACGTTTACCAACAAGGCGGCGCGCGAAATGAAGGCGCGTGTTGCCAGCTTGCTGCCGGGCAAGGATGGGCGCGGGTTGAAGGTCTCGACATTTCACACCCTGGGGCTGAACATTCTGAAGCGCGAGCACAAGGTGCTGGGCTACAAGCCGGGTTTCTCGATCTTCGATGCGCAAGACAGCTTGGCGTTATTTAAACAACTCATGCGCAAAGAGTTCGACGGTGGTGAAGAGCAAGCGCAGCAGATGCAGTGGAAAATTTCGCGCTGGAAGAACGATATGCTCACGCCGCAGCAGGCCCTGGCCTGCGCCGACGGCGATGTGGTGCATATCGCGGCGGCCGGGATGTACGAACATTATCTGCGCCACATGAAGGCCTACAACGCGCTCGATTTCGATGATTTGATTTTGCTGCCGGTGCGCTTGTTTGCGCAGTTTGGCGAGGTGCGCGAGGCGTGGCAGAACCGCATTCGTTATTTGCTGGTGGATGAATATCAAGACACCAACGCGACGCAATATGAACTGGTGAAGCAGATTGTCGGTGCGCGCGGCGCGCTGACGGTGGTGGGCGATGATGACCAGTCGATTTATGCATGGCGCGGGGCGCAGCCACAAAATCTGGCACTGTTGCAAAACGATTATCCCCATCTCAACGTGATCAAGCTGGAACAGAACTACCGCTCGGCGGGCAGCATTTTGAAAGCGGCCAACGCGCTCATCGCCAACAATCCGCATGTATTCGAAAAGAAATTATGGAGTGAGCTGGGTTTCGGCGAGCAGGTGCGCGTGCTGGGCGCGCGCAGCGAC
>JANOOV010000513.1:0-2084 GCA_031421535.1 Gammaproteobacteria bacterium | reverse complement strand
CCGGCCCGCGGTGGTGCAATGCGGCGATCATGCGTGCAAGCTCTTCGCGCACCGGTGGGCGGTGATCGTCCCCCGCCAAGATTCCCGCTAGACCGCACATTGTTCGATGACCATGAATTTGTTGGATAAGAAAGTTATCGTCAAAACCTGCCCATTTTCAGAGGCCGTTTTGTTTTTTCCGCCACAGGATTTTTACCAACGCCCTGGGTATAAATGTTTTGAGGTAGGCGCTCCGCGAAAACACCGCCGCGTCATAATCACGCGCCTGCCGGTAGGAAGCGCGTGCTGCGCGCATATCCAACGCTAAAAACCGCAAGTAAGCCAAATCGAAATAATGACCTGCTAATTGGTGGCGTAATAGGGCCACGTCCGCGGCGCTGAACACATCCATGCCGCGCGCTAAGTTCCCGTTATGCGCCGCAATCGTCCCCCGCACATAAGCTTCCGAATCTTTGGTGATGCTGGCCTCATGATGCCGGTAATACGACAGCGGCTGGTTGATGTAGCTGGTCTTCGTGCCCCGCGCCAAGCGAAACCATAAATCGATATCTTCACCGATCAGAAAATTCTCGTCGAACCACAGCGTCTCTTGCTGCAACACGCGCCGCCGCATGAACACTCCCTGCGTGCTCAAACACGTGAAACGCGTCGACATGAAACGATAAAAACTGTCCCTGCAACCATACAGGTTACCGGCAAGTTGTTCGAGATGCTCAGCGGCCACATTTACAAAATCGCGATCACGCAGATAGCACGCATTGTTCGGGTCGTAGGGATCGGTAGTGAATTGCACCACATCGCAAAACACGACATCTAGCTCCGGGTATTTTTGCAGTGCTTGCAACTGAAGGGCGACTTTTTCCGGATGATACAAATCGTCGGCGTCGAGGAACGTGACATATTCACCGCGCGCCGCACGTAAACCATAATTACGCGAGGCGGCGGGCGTACCGGTATTGGACTTGGTAAATACGCGAATGCGCGCGTCTTGTGCCGCGTGGGTTTCCGCGATGCGTAGCGTGTCGTCAGTGGATTCATGATTAACAACAATGATCTCGATATCGGGTTCGGTCTGCGCGCTCAGGGATTGCAACGCTGCGGACAGATACGCGGCGCTATTATAGGCAGGGACGATAATCGAAACCGTCATGGCGCGGGCTGGGTGTCAATACCAGCTACCAACGCATGCAATGGCGGCGTGAGACTGCGGCAGAACAGCGCATCGAAGCCGATCATCCCCGAGGTATAGGTTTTCGCCGGACGAAAGCGGTGATCGCCCCGCACCCAGCGCCCATCGCTTTCGGGTTCCGCACACCAAGCGGTAAAACCGTGCTCGCGCATCAGCTCGAACAAGCCTTGCGCACTCGCACCGCAACGCTCCAGAAATTGCAGCTGCACTTCGCAAATGACATTGTCGACGCGCTCAAGCCAGCTCTTCATGCCCTGCAAAACCTTGTATTCGAAACCTTCGACGTCCATTTTTACCAGTTGAATGCGCCGCCCCGTGGCGGGGGTTAGCAGCGTGTCCAGATCCAGCGTCAGGATTTGTTGCGTGCGTTTCGAGTTGCCGTCGTTGCGCAAATTGGCATGACCGTATTCACCGTCCAGCGACATCGCACCCCACCCAGCGCCGTCCGAAAGCGCCGTGCTCTGCACACAGACATTGCTCGCTTGGCTCTGTTGAAGGTTGCGAATCAGGCGCCCCAGGTTGTCGAGATTCGGCTCAAATGCCAATACCTGCCCGGCTACCCCCACGCTCTTGGACATCAGCAGCGTGTCATAGCCGATGTTGGCACCTACGTCGATGGCGAAATCACCGTCATGCAAACAGGCCTGGATGGTGCGCGACACCAGCGGCTCCCACTCCCCGGTGTCGATGATGGTGCGGCCGATATAATCGGACCGGTCACACCAGAGGGCAAACCCGTGCCGGGTTTCGACCAGTAACTCGCGCTGCGACCTGCCCAGCCAGTTGGGGTAGTTTTCAATCTGCCGCACCCAGCGTTGCAACTTGCTGCGCTGCGTGGTGGAACGCAGTAGCCTGTTCATGACAAATACCGGCAAAATTTCTCTCATGATGAAAA
>JANOOV010000512.1:0-4023 GCA_031421535.1 Gammaproteobacteria bacterium | reverse complement strand
TCCGCAACACACTGATTTCACACCATCACAATGCCGCGCAGCTGCATGAACGCATCCGTGACAACGTGGATCGACTGCTCGTGTTATTCGCCCGGCAGGGCGTGCTTGCCGAATAGATTCAAGCGCGCGGTGTTGCCCCCTGGAAATTGCCAAATCCTGTTCTACACTGAAAATTAAACGGCGACGCGGCTGCCGAGGTAACGCAGGAGAATCAGCAATGCCCACCGAATCTGATCCGATTGTCGGCAGTTGGTACGAGCACACGGATAAAGGCCAGAAATTCGAGGTCGTGTCCCTGGATGAGGACAATGGCGCAATCAGCGTGCAGTACTTTGACGGCGACCTGGATGAAATCGACCTTGATACCTGGTACGAAATGGACATCGTGGCCAGCGCCGCCCCCGAAGATTGGACCGGCCCGGTCGATGCGGTCCACAAGGACGACCTCGGCTACAGCGAAACCGCCATGGCCGACGACGACTGGTCGGAAGCGGGCCGCGACACCAAACGCTCGCGCCGTGTCGCACTCTCGGACGAAGACGAAGATGAAGACGACGAGCTCGAAGAAGACCCATCCCTGGAAGAACCCTGGGAAGGCGAAACTTAGAAACCGAGTAACCCCACTCAGGAGTCCTTGCCGGGCCAGGAGAAAATCAGCACCACCGCGCCGACTGTGCCGAACATCCAGGTGAGCAGCGGCGCGGAGGCGAACATCACCAGATTTTCGCCGTGCGTGCCGAGCAGAATCACGGCGCTCAAGATAAAACTGCCCCCGGCGATGGCGCGATAGGTACGGCGGTTGGAGCGGCGCAGTTCCAGTTGCAGCTTGCGTAAATCACTGTGGGCATCCGCATTGGGAATGGGCGCAGATTTTGACTTCAATATCTGATGCACCAGCGTCGGGATTTCCGGCAACGCGACCGACCACTCCATTGCATTGCGGCGCAGATTTTTTATCCAGCCGCGCATGCCGAATTGCTCGCTCATCCAGCGTTCCAGAAACGGCTTGGCGGTTTGCCACAGGTCAAGCTCGGGATACAACTGCCGACCCAGACCTTCGATATTGAGCAGGGTTTTTTGCAGCAACACCAGTTGCGGCTGGATTTCCATGTTGAAGCGGCGCGCCGTCTGGAACAGCCGCACCAGAATATGCGCGAAGGAAATTTCATTGAGCGGCTTCTGGAAAATCGGTTCGCACACGGTGCGGATCGCCGCTTCGAATTCTTCCACGCGCGTGTCGGCGGGCACCCAGCCGGATTCGACATGCAACTCGGCGACGCGCCGGTAATCGCGCTGGAAAAATGCGAGAAAATTCCCGGCCAGGTAACGCTGATCCTGCGGGCTCAACATGCCCATGATGCCGAAGTCGACCGCCATGTAACGGCCGTCGGGGCCAACGAAAATATTGCCGGGGTGCATGTCGGCGTGAAAGAAACTGTCGCGGAACACCTGCGTGAAAAAAATCTCCACGCCGTTTTCCGAAAGCTTTTTGAAGTCGATGTTGGCGGCGCGCAATGCCGATAGGTCGCTGATCGGGATGCCGTGAATGCGCTCCATCACCATCACGTTTTTACGCGTGAGCTCCCAGAAAACCTCCGGCACGTACAACAGCGGCGAGCCCGCGAAATTACGCCGCAACTGCGACGCCGACGCGCCTTCGCGTTGCAGGTCGAGTTCGTCGAAGATGGTTTTTTCGTACTCGGCGACCACTTCGCGCGGGCGCAGGCGACGCGCTTCGCGCCAGTATTTTTCGGCGAGACCGGCCAAGGTGTGCAGCAACTCGATGTCACTGCGGATCGCGTGTTCAATACCGGGACGCACCACTTTGACGATTACATCGCGGCCGTTTTTAAGTGTCGCCGCGTGCACCTGGGCGATGGACGCCGACGCCAGTGGCTGTTCGTCGAAAGACTGAAACGCTTCGGCGACGGTCTGGCCGTACGCCTGCTCGACAATCTGGCGCGCGAGGCTGCCCGCGAACGGCGGCACCTGATCTTGCAGCTTGGCGAGCTCCTTGGCGATATCGTCCGGCAGCAAGTCAGGACGCGTGGACAAAATCTGCCCGAACTTGACAAATATCGGTCCGAGCTCTTCGAGCGCAAGGCGTACGCGTACGCCGCGTGGCTGACCGGTGCGCCGCGCCCAATTCCACGGCAGCATGTAAAAGAAAAAACGCAGCGGGCGGAACAGGTGCGCGGCGAAGATAATTTCGTCCAGCCCATGCTTTACCAGCACGCGGTTGATGTGCAGCAGTCGCAGCAGGTGGCGGGGGTGGATCATGTGGGTGCACCGATGATGTAGCGTTTGGCTATCGGGTCTCTTCCCCCTGCAATTAAGCAGTGACGGCAAAACGAAGATTTCCTTCCCCCTGCAAGGGGGAAGGTGACGACTGCATGGATGCAGGAGGTAGAGCAACGCAGGGAGCAGTTGCCGAGGATGGGGGTGTGATTAAGCGGCATACCACCATTGACCACCCCCATCCTAGCCTTCCCCCTTGCAGGGGGAAGGGATGCGCTCAATGCAGCGATGGGATTGTTTTGAAACACGATTGTTTGCAGCCTCACCACGCCTCTCCCTTACTCTGCCGTTGCTGCAAACGCTGCACGCGCGCTTCCAAGCGCTCGACGTCGTCACGCAACACATCCACCTGTTGCATAAACGTCTCAACCTGCGCACGATCCGGCAGCAACTCGCGTTCGTATTTCAAATATTCCCCGGCGTCTTGCAGCAACGCCGCGCTGCTCTGTTGCGCCCAGCGCTGCGACGCGCGCGCGGCGTTGCCGACCTGATGTGCCACCACGTCGCCGGTGAACCTGGACAGATGCTCTTCCCAGTCGATGTCCATCGCCGCGAGGATGTCTTGCAACTGCTGGCCCAACTCCGTGTCGCCACTGATCTGCACCTCGCCGGTGTGCAAGGCGGCGCGATCACCACTTAAACCCAAGCGTGCAAACGCCAACGGCGTACCGCTCAAGTGCGCATCCGCTGCACCGGCATGTTCGCCGCGCACTTCAATGCGGTCGGCCTGCAACGCGAGAAACAGCGTGAGGTTTACGCCGCGCAATTCCACCGCGACCACTTTACCGGCCAGACCACGCAGCCGTTGCACCGTGTAGGAGTCGAGGCGCAGGGCGGCGTTAAGTGTGGATTGAAATGCGCTAAGAAGAAGTTGTTTTGGGGTCATGTGTGCCTCTCTCAGTAGCGCGTGATTGAAAAAGAATTGACTCATCTACGCTGAGCTAATTGGTAGCTAATCGCAAAATATACGACAGCACCCAACAGCCCACTATAGATACAGAATTTATGAAGCGCCGCCACTGAAATGAAGCCCAGTAGTTCATTTGAATGTGAGAATGGCGATAAAGGTTCAATGTCTGTGTGCATGATGCTGTCTAGAACAACGTGACTGTATGCCCCAATAAACGCGCTCAAAAAGGCAACCCACCACCGAATGTTAATTCCACGTTGGGCACCATTAGAAAGCACGACCAGAGCCCACTGCGAAAGATATTTTCCTGTAACTGCGGAGAACATGGCGATGAGCGTTGAACCGACGTAAGTATGTGTGAAACCGTGCAACCTGCCTTCGCCGGTAACGATTGCTACCAATGGTTGAAGATCCATTACGACCTGAGACCAGCCAAACACCATAAGACTGAAGCTGCCTTGAAGCAGTGCCTTAACCGCAATTCCTGGCCCCATATGAAAAGGAGTAAACGGCACTATATTTTCCTGGACATAACTAAAATTTGTACCCCCGATGCACCGTAACCACGCCCGCCGTCATATTGAAATACTCAACACGCTCGAAGCCCGCCGTCTGCATCATCTGCTTCAACGTTTCCTGATCCGGGTGCATGCGGATGGATTCGGCCAGGTATTGATAACTGGCGGCGTCGCCGGTGATCGCCTTGCCTAACACCGGCAGCACTTTGAATGAGTACGCGTCGTAGATCGGGCGCAGCGCGGCCAATGTCGGTTTTGAAAACTCCAGCACCAGCAGGCGGCCACCCGGTTTCAACA
>JANOOV010000511.1:0-3972 GCA_031421535.1 Gammaproteobacteria bacterium | reverse complement strand
CAAAGCAATGCGCAAGTACAAACCTGGAATCTGGATCATGGCACTGGGTGGTTTGCTCTTTCTGCTGCTGGCAGGTTGCGCGGCTCACATTGGAAAAAGCGTCAAGGTTTCCGAACAGCAACGGGCCAAATACGATGTGCTATCGGTCACTGATGCGGTCATTGCTTTAGATAAACGCTTGACCGCAGCGAAGCACGCCAATATGCCGTTTTATGCGCCCAACTATTTTATCGAAGCGTCCGGGATTTTGAACGAGACGCAAAAATCATCGGCAAAAAAGCCGAAAACCGAATTGGTCAGCGAGGTTGCCCGGGGCGATGCGATACTCGACAAAGGCGAAGCGATGATGGTGGTCGTGCAAAATCGCTTCGTCAGGGAAATCGAACTGAAAGGATTACTGGACAAGGTTAACGCGCCGGGAATTTACCCAAAGGAATATGAAAAAATCATCGGTGAACTTGCAAGCCTGATCGAAAAAGTGGAGCTGGAGAAGTCGGACAAGATCGACAGGGACCAAGGTGCGTTGATAACAGCGATGCAGGCGCTGGACATCAAAACCGTGCAATATATCGCGCTGCATGAAAGCGACGTGATCAACATGGAGACCAAGAGCAAGAACGGCGAAAAGCAGGCGCCAGCCACCTTGGCCATCGCATTGGAAGCCTATAAATATGCCGAGAATCGCATCGCACAGGCGCCGCACGATGCAGCGCCTGTACAGCGCGCCAGTGAAGAAGCCTTGTTCGCGGCGCGTCATGCACGCCATGTCAGCGAGCAAGCATTAACCCTGCAAAATCAATTCAAGGTGTCGGCCGAAGTCATCGTGTTGAGCCAAGAAAAATACTTGTTCGATATCGCCACCGCGTTAGGTCAGCGGGATCTGCGCGATCAACCCCTTGACAAGCAGGTGGTGGCGCTGGTGCTGGCGATCAATCGGCTCATGCAAGCCACGCAAGCAAAACCCCTGGCTGAGAGCGATAAAAGTCAAGAATTGGATAAAAAATTAAAAGCGGTTAACGACGCCCTGGAGCAGGCCAACGGCCTGCTTGCGGCGCAAGCGGCGCAAATCAAAATGTTGAACATCACAATTACGAACCTGGAAAGTCAAGCCAAGCCCTTGGTCGAACCCAAAGCTGCCGGGGGCGGAGTGTCGAATGCGCCGCGTTAGTGAAGAGTCGGCAATGTTCGCGACTTGGGTGCCGGAATTTTTTTGTAAAATGGATCCATCGAGTAAACTCCATGCTCACCGAACGCTAGAGAGTAAAGAGGCTGCCCATGCATATCGGCAAAATCACCCTGAATAACATCCGTGGGTTTACCGACCTGCATTTTAATCTCACACGGCCTGACGGTAGCCATGCCGGTTGGACCGTATTTACCGGCGATAACGGCTCCGGCAAGAGCACCTTGCTGAAAGCGATAGCAGTCGGCCTTACCGGTAAGGATACGGCCCGTGCATTACAACCCAGCTTCCACCGCTGGATACGGAATGGCGCCAACCAAGGCAGCATTCAGATCGAGATCGTTAGGACTCCTGATGATGACCAGTTTGCAGACTCGGGACGAACGCAGTCTTCATCAATTTTCCCTGCCGAGATCGAACTGAAAAACGGTGGCAAGGAAACTTCGTTACTGGCGGTCGTCCCTTCCGGTAAGGCGTCTAATTACCAGGCACCCGACCGAAGCATCTGGTCGCCCAGCGCAACCGGCTGGTTTGCCTGCGGCTACGGACCTTTTCGCCGTGTCTTCGGCGCATCGTCCGAGGCCATGCAACAGATGATCAGTCCATCCACAGCCCGCTTTGCGACCATGTTTCAGGAAGCCGCTTCCTTGGCCGAGGCTGATCGCTGGTTGCGCGACCTCAAATACAAGGAGCTTGAAAACAAGCAAGCCGAGCGCGAACAACTTGCCGTCCTCCTACTACTGCTCAAGGATGACTTGATGCCCAATCGCATCACCATCGACAGAGTAGATTCTGATGGTTTGTGGCTGGTCGACCGCAATGGTGTGCAACTGGCATGGAGCGAAATGAGTGACGGCTACCGAGCAGCGTTGGCGCTTATGACAGATATTGTCCGGCATCTGATCGGCGCCTACGGAATCACCGGACTAACGGACAAAGACGAAATTGGGCGTTTATTCATCAAACGCAGCGGGGTCGTCCTGATCGATGAAATCGATGCTCATCTTCACCCGGAATGGCAGCAGAAGATCGGCTTCTGGCTGAAGCGGCATTTTCCAAATATTCAGTTTTTGGTCACCACCCACAGTCCAATCATTTGCCAGGCGGCGGATCCCAATGGCTTGTTCGTGCTTCCAGAACCGGGCAGCGGCGCCGAGCCCCATCCGTTGACCGAGGAGGAATACCGCAAAGTCATCGCTTCCCGCCCGGACACCATTTTGTTGTCGTCCGCATTTGGTTTGCAGAACACCCGTTCGCCGCGTGCTGTCGAAGGCCGCGCCGCATTTTCCAAACTAGTAGCCAAGAAACGTGCTGGGGCAAATCTCACCGAGGACGAGTCGAGCAAAATGGAACAACTTAAGCTGTTCGCCGATACCGGTGAGGAGCCCTGATTCATGCGCCGCATCGTTCGAATCGATCTGCCGTCGGCGACGCAGAAGGCGCTTGATGGTCGGCAGGGGCAAGCAAACAAAAAGCGTACTGCTGGAACACTCGATATTGAAAAAGAGTGGAAAGGTGCGCGCCAAACCAAGCCACTTAAGACAGCGCTGAGTGTGCTCAAGACGATGGCGGGAGAACGGCAGCGTTGCATGTACTGCGGCGATTCTCACGGTACCGACATCGAGCATTTCTGGCCCAAAACACCTTTTCCTGAACGGATGTTTCGCTGGCTCAATCTCTTGCTGTGTTGCACTGAATGCGGTCGATTCAAAGGCGAGAATTTTCCCGTTGACAACGGTGCGCCAGTGCTGCTTGATCCCACCGCTGACGATCCCTGGCGGTATCTGGACTTCGATCCCGACACCGGTAACATTGCTGCCCGCTACGATATCGACGCCAACGATTGGTCGCAGCGTGGTATGAAGGCCGTCCAAGTTCTGCAATTAGACCGCCGCGAAGCCCTCAACGCCAGTTACCAAAAAACTTGGCGTCGCCTGCGAATTCGTTTGGAGGCTGCGATTCAGGATACGGCACCCGATCCCGACGTTTTGGTACATGACCTTCGAGAGGGTGACGATCATGGCCTTCTCGGCTGGTGTATCACCGGCACAGGGTGCAACGTTGCGCCCGTCAGCACGTTTCGCAAGCAACACCCCGATGTGTGGAATGTCTGCGAACAAGCGTTTACTGGAAACTAAACTTGCCTAAAAAAACTAAAGTATGTCTGATCTGAAAAAATCTTCCGTATTCCATCTATTGCATATCAAGAGCAGAACATGACTGACGAAACCAAAACCAATCCCGACGGCATCGAGCGTCAGCCGCTGCGTGTGTTCAGCGAGAAGGCGTATCTTGACTATTCGATGTACGTGATTCTGGATCGCGCGTTGCCGCATATCGGTGACGGGTTGAAGCCGGTGCAGCGGCGCATTGTGTATGCGATGAGCGAGCTGGGGTTGAAGGCGGGTAACAAATACAAAAAATCCGCGCGTACGGTCGGTGATGTGCTCGGCAAGTTTCATCCGCACGGCGATTCGGCGTGTTACGAAGCGATGGTGTTGATGGCGCAGCCGTTTTCGTATCGCTATCCGTTGGTGGACGGTCAGGGTAACTGGGGTTCGCCCGATGACCCCAAATCCTTCGCCGCAATGCGCTACACCGAATCGCGGTTGGCAAAATATGCTGAGGCGTTGTTGTCGGAGTTGGGGCAGGGGACGGTGGATTGGGTGCCGAATTTTGACGGCACATTGGATGAGCCTTCGTTACTGCCAGCACGCTTGCCGAACGTGCTGTTGAACGGGACCACGGGTATCGCGGTGGGTATGGCGACTGACATTCCGCCGCATAAT
>JANOOV010000510.1:0-6427 GCA_031421535.1 Gammaproteobacteria bacterium | reverse complement strand
ACAGATCATTCTGGCGCGTGAGCGCATCGACCGCAGCGGCCCGGATTATTTACCCGCACTCAAACGCGAAATTCTGGAAGTCGTGGCGAAATACGTCTCGATTGATATTGAGCAGGTGCAGGTGCATTTACAACGCGAAGGTAATTGCGAGATTCTGGAGCTCAATATTTCGTTGCCCGAACCGGCGTCGGCCAAGACCAGCACGTCGATGGGCCACTCTGCGACAAATTAGTACAGCGGCACCTCAAAACCCAACTCCTTCGGCGCGCCAAACCACCCGGCGCGCCGCACTTTTACCTGCACCTTGTCGCCGATATTTTTATCCAGCAGCGCGATTTTCAGATCGGCCATCTGTGTCAGCAGCTCACCATCGATGCTTAACAGGCGGTCGCCTTTTTTGAGTCCGACAGCAATGGCCGGGCTATTCTCGGCGAATCCGTCGATACTCAACTGCCCGAGCTTGCTGGTGTCAAGCACCACGCCCATACGCACTTCCTTGGGCAGGCGCAACGGCGCAGGCAGCAACATATAATCCGCAACCTGATTGTCGTATTGTTTGATCGAGTCGTTCAACACCACGGCGCTTTGCACATCCATGCGGCGTGTGAGTCGGCTGGGAATGCCGAACCGGTACACCATGTGACCGCCGCCGGCGAGAATGACCATGCGCGCTTTCGGGTGCTGCTGCAAATACGCGGCGGCGGTCTGCGCCATCGCCTCGTCGCGTGACAGTTGCACTTCGACAAAGCGTTCGAAGTCCGAGGAATTGGGATGCATGGAAAAAATGCTCTGCAGCATTTCGCGGTAATCGTTATTGGAACGGTCGATTTCTTTGGGTAGCTGTGCAATCTCGCCCGCACTCAAATTATCCATCTCGTTGCGCGCGATTTTTTTGCGTAACTCTTCCGATAAATCCAGGGCCAGCAGCGGAATACCCTTTTCCCTGGCGTAACGGATGATGGGGCGATAATTGCGGTAATCGACCCGCCAGCGCTGGAAGTACTCCGACTTGCGCAAAAATTCTTTCTCGTCGATCTTGCCTGCGATGTAGTCGTCCAGCACCGGTTGAAACGGCAGTTGAAAAAACTCCATGCCGATGGCCAGCTCGTGACTGTTTTCGTAGGCACGGCGAATAATGTCGAGCTGGTTAAGATGATGGTCCAGCCGGTCGTGCGTTTCGCCGACAAAAATCACGCGCTTTTCGAGCAGCTTGGGCATGAGCTTATCGAGCGGCTGGATGGCGCTTAAATCCAGCACCTGCGGCGGCTCCAAGACATCGCTGGATTTGTATTCCGGCGCTTCGATGTGACCGAACCCGCCGTTCATGCCCGCGCCCATTCGCGTGTGCGGGCTCACCGCAGTTTGGCAGCCTGCTAACCAAGCGCTGCAACAGACTGCGAATACGCCGATTTTAATCGTCGAGCGAGAAACGTTTTTCACGTCGTTAAATTCCCTTGGCTTTGATCTGATGGCCGAATACTTTGACGGGCTGTTCGCCGTTCACATGAACAAAGAATGTGACCGTCTCCCAGGATTTTTCGTTCGCATACACAACGCTGTATTCGTAAATAAAAAATGTTCCGGTGTAGCGCACGTCCACCTGCTTGCGCCGGAGCTCAAAGCTTTGCATATCGCCGAGCTTTTGCTGCACCGCTTGCAAGCGCGCCTGCCATTGCTCGCGCGGGCGGCTCTGAAAGAATTCCGGCGCGTAATGATCCAGCGCGCGTTCAAAATCCTTGGCCTTGAGCGCTGAGAAAAACTCCACGCCCAGTCGCTCTACGGCGCTGTCGCCGGGCACCGGCCCGCTGCACGCAGCGATGATCGAGACCAGCAGCGCCATCGCCATGACGTGCGCTATTCGTTGTACAGCAAGCATGAGTGAACTCCTCGTTACGGCTCAGAGTCCGCAGATTGGTCAAAGCCAAATACCGCGTCGGCAAAATCCTTGTTGAGTTGCGCGCAGTCAAAGTGTTTGTCCCACGGCACCAGCACCGCAACGTCGTTAATTTTTAATTGCAGCAACTGATCCGGTACCCCGTAGCGGTTCACGATGTGGCCGCTGCCCATGATGCCAATCACCAAAGGCGCATTTTCCAAACGCGCAACTTTGGCTAACCCCTCGGCCATCGCGCGGTCCCACAGCAACTGCCCCTGCACGAAGCGCGCAAATTTTTCGCCGTCTTGCGGCGGTGCTGCTCCGCGACCGGGATTATGGCTCAAGAAGCTCGCCGCGAGAAAGCGCAGGTATTCCTTGCTGGCAGGCGCAGGCGTCGTGATGCCTTCGCGCTTGTTCTGCGGAATCGCCGCCCAACCCTCGCGCGTGACCTGATTAAACAGCTCCCGCTCCACATTCAACGCATGCAGCGGAATACGCTGCATGCGCGCGAGATGAAACAGCGGCAGATAATACTGGATGTCGAACGACCAGATGGTATCCCAGCCCAGTTGTTTTATAAATTCAGCTTCGCGCAGCTTGCCCCGTGTCCACTGGTCCAATACCGGTTGCAAGCGTCGCGGTACCATTTCCAGACCCAACGCAATTTTCGGCCGTAATGCGGCTAACGCGGCAATGGTGTGCAAGTGCCAGCGATGATGCTCGGCGTTGTCGTGATGTTCGCCCAGCAACACGACGCGATACTTTGCAACGCGCCGCAAGGTTTCTTCGATGGAAGTGGCGTGTTGCGCCGCCGGATTGTAATAGCGTCCCGGAGGGACGCATGAGTCCTGGCCGTGTGCCAGTGTCGCGCTGAACAGTGCGGTCAGAGCCATGCCGGTGAGAGTGGAATGTAGGGTCATCAATGCTCAAGCTCGAATTTAATCCCCTGTGCCAACGGCAGCTCGCGCCCCCAATTGATGGTGTTGGTCTGGCGTCGCATATAGGTTTTCCACGCATCGGAACCGGCTTCGCGTCCACCGCCGGTGTCTTTTTCACCACCGAAAGCGCCGCCGATTTCGGCGCCCGAGGTGCCGATATTGACATTAGCGATACCGCAGTCGCTGCCGGTTGCCGCGAGAAACTGTTCCGCGTTGCGTAAATCACCGGTGAAGATCGACGACGACAGCCCTTGCGACACGGCATTGTTAATCGTGATCGCTTTGTCCAGCGTCTTGAACGGCAGCACGTACAGTATCGGCACGAAGGTTTCCCGCTGTACTACGTCCCACTCCGGGCTTGCGGCGATCAGCGTCGGCTGTACAAAATAGCCGCGCCCGGCGCGCGCTTTGCCGCCGGTGAGGATGGTCCCGCCCAACTGCCGGGCACGCTGCACTGCGTTTTTAAAATTCTCGACCGCGTGTGCGTCGATCAGCGGGCCCATCAAGACATTTTTATTAAGCGGGTCGCCGACACGCACTTGCGCATAAGCGTGCGTCAAGCGGCGCAGCAGTTCGTCATGCACTTTGGCGTGCACGATCAAGCGCCGGGTGGTGGTGCAACGTTGCCCCGCCGTGCCCACCGCGCCGAACATGATCGCAGGCACCGCCAAGTCAAGATCGGCACTTTGATCGACAATGACCGCATTATTACCGCCGAGTTCGAGCAGCGTGCGCCCCAAGCGCTGCGCAACCGTCGCAGCGACGTGGTGCCCCACGCGGGAAGAGCCGGTAAACGAAATCAGCGGTATGCGCACATCCGCAAGCAAACGGTCTTTCAGCGCAACCTCATCGCTGATCAGCAGCGTGAAGATCGCCGGTAATTTATTTGCCGCCAGCACGCGATTGCAGATATGCATCACCGCAATCGCGCACAACGGTACTTTCGACGATGGCTTCCACACCACGGTGTTGCCGCAGATCGCGGCGAGAAACGCATTCCACGCCCACACCGCCACTGGAAAATTAAACGCTGTGATCACCCCCACCACACCCAGCGGATGCCACTGCTCGTACATGCGATGCTGCGGACGCTCGGAGTGCATGGTGTTGCCATACAGCATGCGCGACTGACCGACCGCGAAGTCGGCCATGTCGATCATCTCCTGCACTTCGCCCAAGCCTTCCTGCTTGATCTTGCCCATCTCCAGACAGACCAGGCTGCCCAGTGCTGCTTTGTGTTCGCGCAGCGCGTTGCCTATCTGGCGAATGATTTCGCCACGCCGGGGTGCCGGTACCGTTCGCCACAACGTAAACGCCGCATGCGCCGCCGTAATAACGCGGTTGTAATCACCGGCGGTTGCCGGAACCACCGTCGCCAGCGTTTTGGTGGTGCTGGGATTTTGCGAGGCAATTGCAACGCGGCCTTTAGTTGCGCCCCATTTCCCCGGGCCGTAACAGACACCCGCGTTGCTCGCCGCAATACCCAGTTGCTTGAGGACCGTCATCGCCACCCCCGCTGCTGAAGCTCGTTGTTCGTGCCGTTAGAGCCTGTTCAAAATCTTTTCCAGTCTGTAAATTACGCTCTTTCCGGGAAGGAGCAAATGGGTAGCGGGGTGGCGAGCAAACACGGGTTGGAGGCATGAACTGCGGACGATAAAGTCATGCCCGTGTCCGCAGTCCGTAAGGAGCGGTTATAACAGCACGGCGCTCGCGGGAAGCGGCTTGTGAATGTACTCTGTATATATGACGATGCACAGGGTGTAAAACCTGCGCCGCGCATCATCAATAAATACCCGCCGATCATTGCCGATAGAGTTCCATACACTATGCGAACCACCACCAAACAAAAAGTCTCCAAACGCACGCCACCGGTTCCGGCGGTAAAAAAACCGCTCGGCCCGATCACGCCGCGCGTGCTCATTATTGACGATTCAAAACTCGCACGCGCCGCCATCCGCATGGTGCTTGAGGGCGAGTTTGACGTGGTCGAAGCGGAAAACGGTGAACACGGTTGGAAAGTATTGCGCGGCGATGACCGCATTCGCGTGGTAATTACCGACGCCAACATGCCCGTCCTCGACGGCTACGGCTTGATCGAGCGCATCCGGAAAACTCCCGAGGAATGGTTACGACGTATCCCGATCGTGATGGTCACCAGCGTAGAAGAAAAAGCCGCGCGGATTCGCGCCCTGGAACTTGGCGTGACTGATTTCTTTAACAAGCCGGTGTACAAGACCGTGTTTCTCGACAAGGTGCGCACCCACGTGCATCTGGGCCAGACCACCCGCAAACTCATCGAGGCTTCAGCCGCGCTTGCGAATGAAGGCGCAATTGATCCGGTCACGGACCTCAACAGCCAGCGTTATTTTCTGGAGCGCATCGCGCAGGATCTGGCGTATGCGAAGCGTCACACCCAAAATCTGTCATCCGTGTTTCTGGAAATCGATCAATACGACGAACTGGTGCGCCAGCATGGCGGCGACTTCTCCGAACATTTGCTGTGTTGGCTGGCGGAGCAACTGAAGGAAACCGCGCGTACCGAAGACACCATCGCGCGCATGCAGGCGTCGCGTTTTGTCGTCACATTGGTCAACTCCGGGCACCTGGAAGCCGCCGTGCTGGGTGATCGCCTGCGCAAACTCATTACCACCGCGCAGTTCACGCACCACAACACGATTATTCCGATCACCGTAAGCCTGTGCCTGGTATGCGTCGGGCGCGACCCCATCGATACCGTGGATGATTTTTTGGAGCTCGCGCAGCGACGTCTGGCGCGCGCAAAAACCGACGGCGGAAATCTCATGATTTCCGGTGACACGCCCGAAACGCAGCTGGATGATGCGATTAAACACCTGCTGATGAACATCGACGACGTGTTGCAAATCGCGGTGCTCGACGGCGAAAGCGGTCATCGCAATCTGGCTAAACTGGCGGAACGCGCGGTCATGATCCTGGAGCTTGCCGACAGCAGTCTGCATACCGACATGGCCGACGGCATACGTTATATCAGAGCCAAATTGGGCAAGGCAGTTAAAGATCAGAACATCGCCTAACCCACCGTACCCACGGACCCCATGACCGCTTGGTATGTTTATATCCTGCGCTGCGCGGACCACACCTTGTACACCGGCATCGCGACCGACGTTGATGCGCGCGTGGTGAAACACAACACCGGCAAGGGCGCCAAATACACACGCGGCCGGTTACCGGTGACGCTGGTTTATCAAGAACCTTTCGATAGCCACAGTGCAGCACTGAAACGCGAGCACGCGATCAAGCGCCTGCCACGAGCGGCGAAGCAGCGTTTATTTTTCGGGTGTTGACACTTCAGCTTAAATCCAGTGAGTGCCCCTTGAGATCTTTCAACGCCACGGCGGCAAGCGCGCGTTCGTGAGTGGCGCGCAACACGACACGCGGCGCGGCGCCTGCGTCCAGCGCTTCTTGCCAGCGCGGCGCGCATAAACACCAGCGGTCGCCCGGGCGTAGCCCCGGAAAACCGTATTCGGGCAGCGGAGTGCTCAAGTCGTTGCCGGCGTTGCGGCTGAAGTCGAGAAATTCGCGCGTGACCTGCACACACACTGTGTGATTGCCGGTATCTTCCGGCCCGGTTTCG
>JANOOV010000509.1:0-1793 GCA_031421535.1 Gammaproteobacteria bacterium | reverse complement strand
ATTTAGAACACATCGCCCGCGTGTTACTCCGCCGTTACGGCGTGGTATTCCGAATGCTCCTGGAACGCGAATCGGAATTACCGCCGTGGCGTGATCTGTTGATGGTGTACCGCCGCTTGGAGGCGCGCGGCGAACTGCGCGGTGGCCGTTTCGTGGCGGGATTTTCCGGCGAGCAATACGCGTTGAGCGAAGCTATCGGGGCGCTGCGCGAAGTACGCCGCCGCCCAACGACGGGCCAGACCTTGTCAATCAGCGCCGCCGATCCGTTGAATCTGGTGGGTATCATCACCCCCGGCGCGCGGGTACCTGCGCTTACCGGCAATCGCGTGCTGTATCGCGATGGCATTCCCATTGCGGTTCAGGTCGGCGGCGAAACGACTTTTCTTGAACCGGTCGATCCGCAGGCGGAGTGGGATGCGCGGATGGCGCTGTTACGGCGACGCATCACGCCGAACCTGCCGGCTCCACTGGAATAATTTGGTTTTTATTCCATAACCACGCCGCGCCGCGCACACCACTTGCGTCGCCAAATTTTGGCGCGACCAGCCGAGTGTCGACACGGTCGGAAAACACATACTTTCCCCATAAATGCGGCACGTTTTGATACAGGCGCGCGATGTTACCCAGACCGCCGCCCAGCACAATGACGTGTGGGTCGAGGATATTGATGACATGGGCTAATGCCCGTGCGATGCGATCTTCGTAACGTTGCAAGGTTGCTTCACACGCGGAGTCACCCTGCGTGGCCCGCAACACGATGTCTTGCGCCGCGCTGTGTACGCCGGTGGCGCGCTCATGATCACGCGTGATGCCGGGTCCGGACAGAAATGTTTCGATGCAGCCGTGTTGTCCGCAGTAACATGCGGCGCCGGGGCGCTCATCGTCCTGCGGCCAAGGCAGCGGGTTGTGACCCCATTCCCCGGCAATCGAATTCGGACCTTCCAGCACTTGGCCGCGCACCACAATTCCGGCGCCCGTGCCGGTGCCTATGATCACACCGAATACGACATCCACGCCCGCCGCCGCGCCGTCGGTGGCTTCCGACAATGCAAAACAATTCGCATCGTTGCTGATTCGAATCGGCCGCGCGAGTAGCGCCTCTAAATTCTGAAGCAGCGGCTGATCGTTAAGGCACACGGAGTTGGAATTTTTCAAGCGGCCGGTGGCACGTGAAATAGCACCCGGTGTACCGATCCCGACGCTGCCGCGCATGGCCAATTTTTGTTCTGCGCTGTTTACCAAGTCGCAGATGGCATTCAGCGTGGCGCGATAGTCGCCTTGCGGGGTGGCGACACGGTTCCTGTAAAGCTCCGCGCCTCCGGCATCGAGCGCAATGATTTCGATTTTGGTCCCGCCCAGATCAATGCCCAAACGCATCACGCTTACTCTTCGTCTTTGTCGTCAGCCTGATGTAAAGCCCGCGCAATCGCGCGGGCGCGCTCTCGCTGTAGTTCGCGCGCAATCGCCGGGCCTTGCAAACCGCGTTCCAGCAGCGGCTTTACATCGACGCCCGCCGCCGCGTTGCGCGCGGCACGAAAAATATCTGCCTGCGGCACGTCGCGGTTTTCGTATCCGGTGCGGCCACGCGAGTCGGCGATGCATGCCAGCAGAAAATGCTCGAAACGCTCGGGACGGCGAAATGCGTCCAGAGCCTCCAGGGTTTTAAGCAACGTCATGGCACGTAACTCAGCGGCACGATGAAAGTGGAGGTGGTAACGGCACACCAGCACGCCTAACTCGCGGTGGTCGTTGGGCACCGCGAAACGCTTACACAACTCCTGTACCAAACTGAC
>JANOOV010000508.1:0-2419 GCA_031421535.1 Gammaproteobacteria bacterium | reverse complement strand
CTTCCAGTCGCTGCGCCAAAGCCCGCGTGATTTGCTCGTTACCGTCTTTAATCACATAGCGCCTGTCGTTGTCGCCGTGTACCACGATGTGCTCGGTGTCGAGCGCGGTGATCAAATTGAGCGCCGATTGCTGATCCGCATCCAACCCGAATTCGGCGACGCAGGCCACTTGTACGAAATCACGCAGCCAGCCGCGCACGTCGAGGCTGTCGAGATACGCACTCAGGGATAGCGCATCCAGTCGCTTCGCCGCGTCACCGGCATGTTCATGGCTGATATCACGACCGGCCGCTTTTGCATCGGCAGCCACGCGCTGCGCCAGCGGTTTGAGCGCCTCGGTCACTTGCGCCTCGCTGTAATGCCGACCACCGAAAAAATACGCGGCGTGCAAATCGGCCAGCCCCGGAGATTTTAGATCCGACATTTCCAGACCAAATTCTTTCGCCAAGCTCAGCATATCGGCGTGACGAGCATCAATGAATTCACCCCCCAGTTCGGCATAGCCTCCGGCGCCGGTCACATCATGCGCCGTCAAAATCCGCCCGCCGACGCGGTCGCTGGCGTCATACACCGTGGCGAGCACACCGGATTTTTTCAGCACGTAAGCCGCGTTTAGTCCCGCAATACCGGCGCCGACGATGGCCACGCGCGGCCCGCCGCGCGTGCAACCCGCAAACAATGGAGGGCCAAGGCCTAACCATGCCGCACCCGATGCGGCGCGCCTAAGGAATTCACGACGCGGCAATGTGGCCTGGCGCTCGACCTCTTCGTGTTCGAGCATCGGCCCGCTGTGCGCAATACGCAACGCCCGGCGCACGGTGGAAAATACCGGCGTACGCGCAGCGATTATACGGCGGCGTATTGTCACGCGGCGGCTCCTTTATCTATAACGTAAATTGTCGAGCCACGCCCATGGATATCTCTTCCACTTCGTAGCGCAATGTTGCATCACTGAAACGCGCCCCACCCACCGACATCTGCCAAACCCAATCCGATGGCGTCCGGTAGTACAGCAATACCATGTAGCCCGGTTTGAGCTTGGTGCTCGCGTCGACTGCTGTCTTAGCCAGACCCGCAACCGGGCGTTGATTTTGGGTCAAAATCACATCACCTGAAAAATTACCGTTCCACCAGCCATACCCCACCGCCAGTTTCCATTTTCCATTATTCGCAATGGGGGCAGCGTAGTGCAAGGCCGGCACCAGATAAGAATAGGTGCCTGAGATTGATGTACCCACATCAGCGCGGTGCCCCTTGTTGGTATCGTTGCTTCCGTCGGTTTCAATGTCATCGTAAAACTGGTTATCCAGCTTGATGAACGATGTGTAGGCCATCAAAGTAGCGCCCCAATGCGAATTGTCGAAGTTAAATTCTGGCGACTCGATACCCAAAGCCACGAACAGCTGCGCAGTCCCCGCATTTGAAATGTTAGCCTTGGAGCCATCACCACGCCGAACCACCTCCAGGCCAAGATGACGCGCACCCAATGCCGGGGTAAAGCTGATACCGCTCCACCAATGCGCTTCGGGAATTTCCGGTTCCGCATACACCATCGAACAAGATGTGGCGAGAAACAACACAACAGTTAAAGCAATTTTAGTGAATCGCGGTGGGCTCAGCATGTTGATATTCCCTAAGTGATCTTGCGTCAGAGCCTGTTCAAGATCTCATTGGAGGGATGCAGTGCAAGGCAAAATCGGACGAAGAAGCTGAGCATACACGTAAGTATGTGAGCATTCTGAGTTCGATTTTAACGCCGCAATGCGCCCTCCAATGAGATATTGAACAGGCTCTCAGGAGTCATTGGGATACCCGAAACAAACCGTATTGTCTATCGCAATACAGCGTGGAATGCGGGTCACTTGAACGTGGTGAATTCGACCATGCTTTGATCTTTGTTCACCCCAGCAAATGACACACTGCTGCCAGTGTGCCGTGATTGATGACTGCGCTGGCCTGCGCCTGCACTTTAGGTTTGGCGCGGTAGGCGATGGACAGTCCTGCGAGCTGCATCATTTTCAAATCGTTGGCGCCGTCGCCCATCGCGAGGGTTTGTGTGCGCGCGATGTGAAGTTGCTCGCATAGCTCGGACAGAAAATCTGCTTTGGCTTCGGCGCCGACAACGGCGCCGACGACGCGGCCGCTGAGTTGCGTGTCGCTCATTTCCAGCACGTTGGCGCGTGAGTAATCCAGATTCAAGCGTTGTTGCAGACGCGACGTGAAAAACGTGAAGCCGCCGGACACTACGGCGGTTTTTATGCCGCGCTGTTTTAAACACGCAAGCATCGCCTGCGCGCCGGGATTGGGTTGTAAACGTTCATCGTAGACACGCTGCAACACCGTGCTGTCAAGACCCGCGAGCAGTTTGACGCGCTGCGTCAACGCTTGTTCAAAATTCAATTCGCCGCGCATCGCGGCT
>JANOOV010000507.1:0-4743 GCA_031421535.1 Gammaproteobacteria bacterium | reverse complement strand
ACGATCACGGATACCTCGGGGCGCACCTTGACCGGCCAGACGGTCGAGGCGTTTTACAACTCGCTGCGCCATGCCGATGCGATTTCGTTTGGACTGAATTGCGCGCTGGGCGCGCAGGATCTGCGCCAATATGTCGATGAGTTGGGCCGGATCGCGAATTGTCCGATCAGCTCGCATCCGAATGCGGGATTGCCCAATGCGTTCGGCGGTTACGATGAAACGCCGCAAATGCTGGCTGAACATATTAGCGAATGGGCGCGTAGCGGACTGCTGAATATCGTCGGCGGCTGCTGCGGCACCGGGCCGGATCACATTCGCGCAATTGTCGAAGCAGTACGTGATGTTGCGCCGCGCAAGATTCCGGTGATTGAACCGCAAGGTCGCTTAAGCGGCTACGAGCCGTTCAATATTTCCGGCGACAGTTTATTTGTCAACGTCGGCGAGCGCACCAATGTCACCGGTTCGGCGGCGTTCAAAAAGCTAGTGCTCAACGGCGAGTACGACAAGGCGCTCAACGTGGCGCGGCAGCAGGTCGAGAGCGGCGCGCAGATTATCGACATCAACATGGACGAAGCCATGCTCGACGGCGAGCAGGCGATGGTTACATTCCTGAACCTGATTTCGTCCGAGCCCGACATCGCGCGCGTCCCGGTGATGATCGACTCGTCCAAGTGGTCGATCATCGAAGCGGGCCTGAAATGCATTCAGGGCAAGGGGGTGGTGAATTCGATTTCGCTAAAAGAAGGCGAGGCGCAGTTTCTCGAGCACGCCAAAAAAATTCGCAAATACGGCGCGGCCACGGTGGTGATGGCCTTCGACGAACAAGGCCAGGCTGACACGCAGGCGCGCAAGGTTGACATTTGTACGCGCAGCTACAAATTTCTGATCGAGCACGCCGGGTTTGCGCCGGAAGACATTATTTTCGATCCGAATATTTTCGCCATCGCGACCGGCATCGAGGAGCACAACAATTACGCTGTGGACTTTGTTAACGCCACGCGCGCTATTAAAACGACCTTGCCATATGCGCTGGTCAGCGGCGGCGTCAGCAACGTGTCGTTTTCGTTTCGCGGCAACAACCCGGTGCGCGAGGCAATTCATTCGGTGTTCCTGTATCACGCCATCAAGGCAGGCATGAGCATGGGTATCGTCAACGCCGGGCAACTCGCTTTGTACGACGACCTGCCTGCGGAGTTGTGCGAGCGTGTCGAAGATGTGGTGCTCAACCGTCGCGACGACGCAACCGAACGCTTGCTGGCGATTGCCGATCAATACAAAGGTGACGGGAGCACGGCCGCGAAAATCGAAGATCTGGCATGGCGCGATTGGCCGGTAACCAAGCGTCTGGAACACGCGCTGGTGCACGGTATTGACGCTTATGTAGTTGAAGATACCGAGGCCGCACGTCTGACCGTGGTTCGGCCCATTCAAGTCATTGAAGGTCCATTGATGGACGGCATGAACGTGGTCGGCGATTTGTTCGGCGCCGGAAAAATGTTTTTACCGCAGGTGGTGAAGTCGGCGCGGGTGATGAAGAAAGCGGTCGCGCATTTGCTGCCGTATATCGAGGCGGAAAAGCACGCCGATGCGCGCGCGGCCGGAAAAATACTGATGGCGACCGTCAAAGGCGACGTGCATGACATCGGCAAGAACATCGTCGGTGTGGTGTTGCAGTGCAACAATTTTGAAGTGATCGACTTGGGCGTGATGGTGCCCGCGCAAAAAATCCTCGACGCGGCGCGTGAGCACAACGTTGACATTATCGGTTTATCCGGGCTGATTACGCCGTCGCTGGAAGAGATGGCGCATCTCGCCAAGGAAATGCAGCGCCAGGGCTTCACCCTGCCGTTGCTGATCGGCGGCGCGACCACGTCGCGGGCGCATACGGCGGTGAAGATCGCGCCGAATTATCCGCATCCGGTGATTTACGTGAAAGACGCGTCGCGCGCGGTGGGCGTCGCGCAGAATTTGATTGGCGCCACGCGTGCCGAGTTCGCGGCGCGCATTCGCGCCGAATACGACGAAGTGCGTGAGCAGTATCTGGGCCGCGAGAAACAAACCCAGTGGCTGACGCTCGCCCAGGCGCGTGCCAATAAAGTCAAGATCGATTGGAACGGCTACGTTCCAGTCAAGCCGCGCAAGCTCGGCATTCAGGTCTTCGATGATTTTCCGCTCCGTGAGATTCAGCGCTATATCGACTGGACACCGTTCTTTCAGGCGTGGGAGCTGCGCGGCAGTTATCCAAAAATCCTGCAAGACGCCGCGCAGGGCGTCGAAGCACGCAAGCTGTTCGACGACGCGCAAGCGATGTTGCAGCAGATCATTTCCGAGCGCTGGTTAAGCGCGCGTGCGGTGATCGGTTTATTCGCGGCCAACCGCAGCGGCGACGATGACGTTGAAATCTATATGGACGGCGCGCGCAAAAAAGTCACGACCACGTTCCACTTCCTGCGCCAGCAGCAACCCAAGCCCGACGCCAAGCCGAATCTGTGTCTCGCGGATTTCATCGCGCCCAAAACCAGCGGCGTCGCGGATTATTTTGGCGGGTTCGCAGTGACCGCCGGCATCGGTATCGATGCGCACGTGGCACGTTTTGAAAAAAACCACGACGATTACAGCGCCATCATGCTCAAGGCGCTCGCGGATCGTCTGGCGGAAGCATTTGCCGAAGTGCTGCACGAAAAAGTACGCAAGGAGCTTTGGGGTTACGCGTCTGACGAGCAGCTCAGCAATGCTGACCTAGTCGATGAAAAATATCACGGTATCCGCCCCGCGCCCGGCTACCCGGCCTGCCCCGAGCACACCGAAAAAGGTTTGTTATGGGCGTTACTCAACGCAAAAGACAATACCGGGATCGAGCTGACCGACGCGTACGCGATGCTGCCCACGGCGGCGGTGAGCGGATTCTATTTTTCGCACCCGCAGGCCAAGTATTTCGCCGTTGGCAAAATCAATGCCGATCAAGTCGCCGACTATGCGCGCCGTAAGGGTTGGGAACTCGCGGATGCCGAGCGTTGGTTGGCGCCGAATCTCGGCTATTCTCGCGCATGATCGGGCGCACCCGTGGGCAAATTTGATCCGTATATAAATACAGACCTACACGAACTCCAAGGTTTTGATTGCCAACATCCATTAGTGTTGGGTTATATTCTTCTGCCAGTGAAATTGCTCTTGTTGTCGTGTCGGCACAAGACGGTTTTTTTGGAACAATGGTTCTCAACATATTGTGCTCAAGGAGAAGTGACATGAAATCGGTAATTGCAAAGATGGCGGTCGTAATTGCTTCATTGAGTTTATTGACAGGAGTTTCGTTTGCGGCAGATGCACCGGTCACAACTCCGGCGAAGAAGGCGCATAACATGGTCATCCAGTTGAGTGAAGACAGTGAAAAGGTTGCTAACCTGGCGCTAAACAACGCTGTGAATGTGCAAAAAGAACTCGGTATCGACACTATCAATATTGAAATCGTGGCCTACGGCCCCGGCCTGAAAATGATGCTCAAGGACAGCCCGATTGCCGGCCGCATCAAGGATTTAGCGTTACAGAATGTCAGCTTCGCGGCCTGCGGCAATACCATGAAGAAGTGGGAGAAAGACAACAACGCCAAAGCCGTATTAGCCGAAGGCGCGCACGTGGTACCGGCGGGGTTGGTGCGGATACTGAATCTGCAAGAGCAGGGTTGGAGCTACGTTCGTCCGTAGTATCGCCTGAATAATCGAGTATAATGCCGCCCGCCACTACTTGGCGGGATCGAAACCGCCGCCCTTTCGGGCGGCGGTTTTTTTAGTAAATTTCGTTTCTACAATTTTACGAGCCGTGAACCTATGCGCATCGACGACAAACTCCGCAACATCGCCATTATCGCCCACGTTGACCACGGCAAGACCACCCTGGTTGACCAATTGCTGCAGCAGTCCGGCACGCTCAACAAGCAGAAAAAAGTCGTTGAGCGCGTGATGGATTCCAACGATCTGGAAAAGGAACGTGGCATCACCATTCTGGCCAAGAACACGGCGGTGCAATGGCGCGACTATCGCATCAATATTGTCGATACCCCCGGGCATGCGGACTTCGGCGGCGAAGTCGAGCGCGTGTTGTCGATGGTTGATTGCGTGTTGCTGCTGGTCGATGCGGTGGACGGCCCGATGCCGCAGACACGCTTCGTCACGCAAAAAGCCTTTGCGATGGGCCTCAATCCAATTGTTGTCATTAACAAGGTTGACCGCCCCGGCGCGCGTCCCAACTGGGTGCTGGACCAGACTTTCGATTTGTTTGACCGCCTCGGCGCCACCGACCAACAACTGGATTTCCCGGTGGTCTACGCCTCGGCATTGCGCGGCTACGCGGGTTTGAAGTCGGATGTTACCGAAGGCACGATGGACCCGCTGTTCCAGACCATTATCGACAAGGTTAGCCCGCCCCAGGTGGATCTGGACGGCCCCTTCCAGATGCAGATCATCACGCTGGATTACAGCAGCTATCTGGGTGTAATCGGCATCGGGCGCATCAAGCGCGGCCGTGTCAAGACCAACACGCAGATTACCGTGGTTGATGCGAAAGGCGGCAAACGTAACGGGCGCATCTTGTCGGTGTTCGGGTTTCTTGGCCTGGACCGCAGCGAAGTTCCGGAAGCCTTTGCCGGCGATATCGTCGCCGTCTACGGGATAGAGCGTTTGAATATTTCGGACACCTTGTGCGACCCGGATACGGTCGAAGCACTGCCGCCGTTGGCGGTCGACTATC
>JANOOV010000506.1:0-6885 GCA_031421535.1 Gammaproteobacteria bacterium | reverse complement strand
CAAATCATTGAGACGATGCTTGGCAATCACCACGGCTTGCGCCAGCCAGCGCCAGCGTTGTTCGGGGTCTTCGAGGAATTTTTGGTACACGAAATCCAGCATCAGACGTTGACGCGGCGCGTCGGACACTTCGGCATACAGACGTGTGGCGGCGAGCAGCGGGTATTGACTTTTAGCATCCAGGTTCAGGGCGGCATCCAGCCAGTGTGTTACCCGCGCATAGTCGAGACTGCGAAACGGGATGACTACGGTGCCATTGTCGAAACATTGCAGCCACAACATCAGCGCACGGGACAACGGGATCGGATCGCCAAAACTCGCCACGCGCCAGCGCTCGATATTCATCGGCGCAGGCAATGCCTCCGCCGTAGCTGACGTGCGCGGTTGCAATGCACTCCACGCCAGCTGTAAAGCCAGGCCCGCTGCTGCAATCACCAGCACCGGCACCGGAACGGATTTTATGGATCGCTCGCGCATGCTGGTGTGAGTCTCGTCAAAGATTCTTGCGATACAAATCAAACAGCCCCGCACCGCCCAGCAGCACGAGGTAGATCAGACTTTGGCCGAGAATCGGCACCAGCAACATCGGCTCACCGCTGTGATAAACCAGCCAGTCTGTGGCCGTAAAGCGGTCGAGGCCTGGTAATACCCAGGTGGTGACGTCGACAAGAAATTGCACGGCCTGCTGCGATCCCGACGATATGTCAAACATTGCCCCCTGCCCCATCAATTGAATCGCGCCGATGGAGCGCGCCATCAAATAGAACGCCGCGACCACGGCGAGTGCGGGCAAGGTTTGATTCAGTGTCAGCATGCACAACAAACTGAGTGCGCACACCAGCAACAATTCGCAACCCAGCGATACGCCCCACAATGCGGCTTGCCCGGGGGGCGCCACCAGCAACAACGGCAAAGTCATGCTGATCGCGACCAGCACCGCCACCGTCGCGTACCCCGCCAACTTGCCGAAAAAATAACCGGCGCGTGGCAGCGGCAACGACAACACCAGCTCAAAACCCTTATCGTTGAACTCGCGCACCATGCCGGTAATTACCGTCAGGCTGACGATGAACACCGCCGCCCAACGCAAAAACGCACCGAGAAACGCGGCCTGGATTTGCCGGGTTTCGGTGATGGCGACCTGCGCAAGAAATCCGGCCAGAGCCACGGCAGAAAAAATAGTCAAGACCACGATCCACAACAAATGATTGCGGCGTGCTTCCAGCAGCGTGTAGTGCGCGATGGCGCGGATTTGATCGAAATAAGGCATGGCGGAAAAATACTATAGCGCCGCACGTCGGCGCCTTGGCGTCCCTTAAGTGCGGTGCAATATGCATTCCATGCGCCGTGAAATCACTTCGGCTCCAGCGCGATGGATTCGAGATCAAAGGTATTTTCCGGCGTGGTCGGTGCCGCCTTGGTGGCACCGCGCGGCGCCAGGGACAAGCTGGTGTCTTCGGATGCCTTGCCTTCCGCCAGACTGATGCGCAAGCGCAGATTGTTTTGCGAATCGGCATTGCGCAGCGCTTCTTCCAGCGACACGCTGCCCGCCTTGTAAAGCTTGAACAACGCACTGTCGAAGGTTTGCATGCCGATGTTTTCCGAACGCTCCATCACTTCCTTGATCTTGTGCACCTCGCCTTTCAGAATCAGGTCGCAGATCAGCGGCGTGCCGAGCAGAACTTCAATCGCCACCGCGCGTTTGTCATCCACGGTGCGCACCAGGCGCTGCGATATGAACGAACGCACGTTCAACGACAGATCCATCAGCAACTGTGAGCGGCGATCTTCGGGAAAGAAGTTGATGACGCGATCCAGCGCCTGATTGGAGCTGTTGGCGTGCAGCGTGGAAATACACAAGTGCCCGGTCTCGGCAAATGCGATGGCGTGCTCCATGGTTTCGCGGTCGCGGATTTCACCGATTAAAATGACGTCCGGCGCCTGCCGCAAGGTGTTCTTGAGCGCGTCTTCGTAGGAATTGGTGTCAACGCCCACCTCGCGCTGATTGATGATGGATTTTTTGTGCGAGTGCACGTACTCAATCGGATCTTCGATGGTAATGATGTGGCCGGTGGTGGTCGCGTTACGGTAGTCGATCAGCGACGCCAGCGATGTTGACTTGCCCGAGCCGGTACCGCCGATGAACAGGATCAGGCCGCGTTTTTGCAAAATCAGTTTTTTTAAAATCGGCGGCAGGCCGAGTGTTTCCGGGCTGGGTATATCTGACTTTATCAAACGCACGACCATGCCGATTTCGTTGCGCTGCCTAAAAATGTTCACGCGGAAGCGACCGACACCGCTCAAACCGACCGCGAGATTCATTTCCGGTTTCAGTTCAAATTCGGCCGCTTGGGTTTCGTTCATGACTTCCAGAGCGATCTGTTTTACGCGCCCGGCGGCCAGGGTTGCCTGTTCCACCGGCTTGATAATACCGTGCACTTTCATGCTCGGGTACGCACCGGTCGTGAGATATAAATCGGACGCTTCGTACGTCGCCATCAACTTGAGGTAATCTTTGAATTCCATAAACGTGATCGACTCCGGGCGGGCTGATTCCGGTATCGGAAACACACCATCTTTCTTTAGGCGTTAAGCCCAAGCACTGCGATGACTGACACAATCCTTTTTGCCGCTGCACCCGCTACGCTGAATGAGCCCGCCACACGGCAACTACAGCAGTTTCGCGACCTGTGCGTGGAGCGCGACGTGATCACAGAACTTGGCGCCGAGCGGGTAACGCGCGCATTTATTTGCAGCGAATTCATCGCACAAACCTGCATTCGTCAACCGCGCTTGCTGGCTGAACTGCTTGATAGCGGCGACTTGCGCGGCAGCTACGACACGTCGGCACTGACAGCACGCCTGGCCGGGCAACTTGCCGACGTCGCCAACGAAGCCTTGCTGATGCAGCGCCTGCGCCAGTTTCGCCGCCGCGAAATGCTGCGCATCGCGTGGCGCGATGTGCTGGGTTGGGCCGACCTCGCCGAAACCATGCGCGATCTCAGCGCATTGGCCGATGCCTGCATCGACGCGGCGCTGACACATCTCGAACGTTTCGCTACCACCCTTTGGGGCGTGCCTGCCAACGCGCAGGGCGAAGCGCAGCGTCTGGTGGTCATTGCGATGGGCAAGCTGGGCGCGGGCGAGCTGAATTTTTCGTCCGACGTGGATTTGATTTTTGCTTATCCGGAAGACGGCGCGACACAGGGTGGCCCGCGCTCAACCAGCAACGGCGAATTTTTCATGCGCCTGGGCCAGCAGCTCATCAATACCCTGAGCCAAAACACCGCCGACGGATTTGTGTTTCGTGTCGACGTGCGCTTGCGTCCGTTCGGCGACAGCGGCGCGCTGGCGCTGGATTTCGACGCGCTGGAAGACTATTACCAGGAACACGGCCGTGAATGGGAACGCTATGCGCTGGTCAAGGCGCGCGCATGCGCGGGTGACGTTGTGTCCGGTGAAAAGCTGCTGCGCACACTGACGCCGTTTGTGTATCGCCGTTATCTCGACTTCGGTGCGTTCGAGTCGCTGCGCGAGATGCAGCGCATGATCGCCCAGGAAGTGAAGCGCAAAGGATCGGCAGGAAATATCAAACTCGGGCCCGGCGGCATCCGCGAAATCGAATTCATCGGCCAGGCTTTCCAACTGATTCGCGGCGGACGCCAACCGTTATTACGCGAGCGTCGCATTCAACTGGTTTTGGACCATCTGCGCGAGGCAAATTATTTACCTGATTACGTAGTGCGTGAGCTGCAAGACGCTTATGTATTCCTGCGCGTAAGCGAGCACCGGTTACAGGAATACGCCGACCAGCAAACGCACCACCTGCCGACCGATGCCATTGGCCGCGCACGCCTCGCCTATGCGCTGGACTGTGCGGATTGGGCCCACTACGAAGCCACATTGCGCAAACACATGCAGCACGTGCACGACCACTTCGACCACGTATTCACCGCACCGCAGGCCGAGTCTGCCACCGACACCGCCGCGCTGGAATTGGCTGATGTGTGGTCCGGCGCACTACCCAACGACACCCGCAGCCGGGTGTTGGTCGAGCTTGGCTATGCCGCACCGGACAGGGCGATTGAAATCCTGTCACAGTTACGCCGCAGCAGTGCGTTTCGCGCGCTTGGTAACACCGGGCACCAACGTCTGGATCAACTCATGCCGCAGATTCTGGGCGCGGTGGGCAAGACCGGCAATGCGGCGGAAACGCTGCAACGGATTTTGCGCCTGGTCGAAGCGGTCGCGCGCCGCACCGCCTATCTGGCGCTGCTGGTCGAAAACCCGATGGCCTTGTCGCAATTAGTCAAGCTATGCTCCGCCAGCGCGTGGATCGCGGAATTATTGAGCCGCCATCCGGTGCTGCTCGACGAGCTGCTCGACCCGCGCACGTTATACACCCCGCCGGATGCGCAAATCCTGCGCGCGGAACTCGCGCAACGCCTGGCCGTGATCGCGCCCGATGATCTGGAGCAACAATTGGAAGCGTTGCGGCAGTTCAAACAAGCCAACGTATTACGCGTCGCGGCCGCAGATATTGCCGAAGCCTTGCCGTTGATGGTGGTCAGCGATCACTTGAGCTGGATCGCCGAAGCCGTGATCGCCGCCGTGCTGGAGCTGGCGTGGCGCGAATTGACGGCCCGTCATGGCGCACGTTACGGGCAAGACTTTGCCGTCATCGCCTACGGCAAATTAGGCGGCCTGGAACTCGGCTACAGCTCCGATCTTGACTTGGTATTTTTATACACCGCCGCCGACCCGAAACCACCGACGGCAGAAGACCAACGGATTTCCGCTGCGGTGTTGTTTACGCGTCTGGCACAACGCATCGTGCATATTTTCACCGCGCACACACCGGCGGGGGTGCTGTACGACATCGATCTGCGCCTGCGCCCGAGCGGCGCGTCGGGCTTGCTGGTCAGCACCGTGGAGGCCTACGCCGATTACCAAACAGCGGAAGCCTGGACCTGGGAACACCAGGCACTGGTACGCGCACGCGCCGTCGCCGGTCATCCTGCGGTAGCGCAACGCTTTGCCGCGATCCGCCGCGAGATCCTGACGCGCGTGCGCGATCTCGATCAACTGCGCGCTGAAGTACGCGCCATGCGTGAGAAAATGCGCACCACATTCGAAAGCCCCGGCCCGGGCAAGTTCGATTTAAAACAAGGCCACGGCGGCATCGTTGATATCGAATTTCTGGTGCAGTTCGGCGTGCTGGCGTTTGCGCACGAACATCCCGCCCTGCTGGATTTCACCGACAACATCCGACTGCTCGATGAATTGAGCAAAGCAAAAAAACTCAGCGCCGACGAAGTGCATATGTTATGCGACGCGTACCGAAGCTACCGCGCGCGGCAACATAAGCTGTCCTTGCAAAGTGCGGCAGCAGTGGTTGACGATACCGAATATGGCGCGTCGCGTGCCGGGGTCATTGGTGTTTGGCGGAAGTTATTGGAGCCCATCATTTGAGCTAAGCAAATGGTTAGGCCGCATTCTGGATAACCCGCTGGAGCCTTACATCGCTTAGCTGAGCTAGGCTGCTAGCGTCACCGCTGAGGTAGAAGTGCCTAGCACCTTGGCTCCCCGCGCCAGTCGTAAATCCAACTTGAACCTGAGGACCGACGGTCCACGACCACTGGGCCGCCGTTCGAACGACCTCGATTGCAGATTTAACTATTGCGTGAACGTCTGTTGCAGTGTTTACAGCTTGCTCGAAGTTTGTGCTTGCCAAGCGAGACACATCGAGCTGCAAGTCGGGTGGCCAAGTTATGACATAGTTTCCGACGGCAGCAATGGCAGGACTAGCCATTGAGAAATGGAGGGCCAGTACTTTGGGACCCGCAGCATGTGTAGCAATAAGTATGGTCGTCTGATCAAGGTCACCGCCGGTAACCCCAGTTTCCCGGCGAGCAAGGGTTCGTAGATTGTCACGTTCGGTTTCCCAGAAATGAGCCAGCTGTTCGAATTCCAGCGTACCAAGAGCGTGCAGTCTTTCGAGAACTAACTGGACGGCGACAAAGTCACCGGTGCCAGCCATCCAACCTTCGGCAATTCGCCGCAGTTTCCTGTAGTGGTATGGAAGGACCAACGAAGCCCCCGACTTAAGCACCAGATTAATATCATCGGGACCGTCAACTTTCACTTCGCTGCCGTCCGTGCTCCTTAGATTGAGCCGGGTGTCCGCAGCAGTGAGGTTTAGCCCGGGTAGAGCAAGCGTTACGGTGCAAGTCATCGAAGCGAGCCAACAGGTTTGATACGGCGGAACGATACGACTAAACAACCACCGGCTAAAGCCGGTGGGTTTGAGTTACGGACTAAAGTCCGGATACGCGTCGACTGAACGACGCGTCTTATTCGGGTTCCATTTTGAAATCGTCATTCGCCTTCGGCTCAAAGTGATGCTCCAAATCGTTCAGAAGCTGGATCGTCTCGTTGAGTTTCAATTTCTGCAACTTGCCCCAGAACAGAAGAAGTCTCTACAGGAGGCTGACCTTGTAAAAATGTCTCGTACTTCAAAGCGTCCTTAATCACACTATCAACATCAACGGGGTTTCCATCAAGACCATGCCCATGTAGCGCAAACTTAATGGCTTCGTGACGAACCGTAAAATTGCTCACTTTAATTACTCCTTTGGGTTGATTAATAAATATTATTCAGTCGTCCCAATGACAGGACATCGCATGAACAAGAAAGACGACAATCCATATGTCTTGGTCTCTTGGGACATCGGCCCAGCCTTAGATGACAAAGGAAACAATGTTCTTAGGGTTGCGTCGAGTAGCCTTCCTGATTTTAGGTACGAAACAATCAGTGTCAACCCGCTCAATAGAGAACGCGATTCTCTCGTCATCCAGTCCAAGAATAATGTTTCTGAAATAACT
>JANOOV010000505.1:0-4628 GCA_031421535.1 Gammaproteobacteria bacterium | reverse complement strand
CAATTTGTACGATCCACACGCGATGAAAAAAATGGGCCTGGAATATTTCGCAATCGGCCGTGGGCAAACACTCTAATCAGGGGTTCAATTCATGTTTAATCTCGACCAGACCCGCATCGGCATCATCGGCTTGGGTTATGTAGGACTGCCACTGGCGGTGGAGTTCGGCAAGAGCATGACCACAGTCGGTTTCGACATTAATACCAAGCGCATCGACGAATTGAAATCCGGCAAGGACCACACACTGGAGGTGTCGCCCGAGGAGTTAAAGGAAGCCACCAAAATCACCTACACCAGCGATCTGCAAACGCTGAAGACCTGCAATTTTTTCATCGTCACGGTGCCCACACCGGTCGACGAATTTAAACGTCCGGACCTGCGCCCGGTCGAAAGCGCCAGCCGCACCATCGGCCAAATCCTGAAGAAAGGCGACGTCGCGGTGTTTGAATCCACCGTGTATCCCGGCTGTACCGAAGAAATCTGCGTGCCGATCATGGAGAAATTATCGGGCCTGAAATTCAACACGGATTTCTTCTGCGGCTACAGTCCGGAACGCATTAACCCGGGCGACAAGGAACACCGCGTGACGTCGATTTTAAAAGTCACGTCCGGCTCCACACCGGAAGCGGCGGATTATGTCGACAAGGTGTACCGAAAAATCATCACCGCCGGTACGCACAAGGCGAGCAGCATCAAAGTCGCCGAAGCGGCGAAAGTGATCGAGAACACGCAGCGCGATGTCAACATCGCGCTGATCAACGAACTGGCGCTGATTTTCCATCGCCTCGGCATCGACACGCTGGACGTGCTGGAAGCGGCCGGTACCAAGTGGAACTTCCTGCCGTTTCGCCCCGGTTTGGTCGGTGGGCATTGCATCGGCGTCGATCCCTACTATCTCACGCACAAGGCACAGGAGATCGGCTATCACCCCGAAGTGATCCTCGCGGGTCGGCGCATCAATGACAACATGGGCGCCTATGTCACCGAATCGGTAATCAAGCTGATGCTCAAGCGTCGCATGCACGTGGCGGACTCCAACGTGCTGATGCTGGGACTCACCTTCAAGGAAAATTGTCCCGACCTGCGCAACACGCGCGTGATCGACATGATCAAGGAATTCCAGAACTACGGCGCCAAGGTGGATGTATACGACCCGTGGATCGACGCCGAGGAAGCCAAACACGAATACGGCATCACGCCGATCAGCACACTTGAAAACGGCAAATACGATGCCGTGATCCTGGCCGTGTCGCACAAACAGTTTAAAGACATGGGTGTCGACAAAATCCGCGCGCTGGGCAAGCCCGGCAGCGTATTGTATGACGTGAAATCGCTGCTGCCGAAAGACAAGGTGGATGGGCGGTTGTAGTCTGAACTCGCACCGAACCCCTCGCTTCGAAAAAAAGCACTCCTTCCCCCTTGCAGGGGGAAGGAATGCTTCGGTTGAGCCGCTCCCAATGCCATATCAAAAATAAATTCCAACCTACATCGAGGTTTAAATGAAAATTCTAGTCACCGGCACCGCCGGGTTTATCGGCAACACCCTCGCCCTGCGGTTGCTGGCACGCGGCGACGAAGTCATCGGTATTGACAACCTCAACGACTACTACGACGTCACGCTCAAACAGGCGCGGCTGGCGCGCGTGAAAGATCACAAAAACTTCATCGACGTGCGCATCAACATCGAAGACCGCGCCGCGATGGAAGCGACTTTCAAAAAATATAAACCGCACAAAGTCGTCAATCTCGCGGCACAAGCGGGCGTGCGTTATTCGCTTGAAAATCCACATGCTTACATCGAGAGCAACATCCTGGGCTTCACCAATATTCTAGAAGGCTGCCGTCACAACGGTGTGGAACATCTGGTGTACGCGTCGAGCAGCTCGGTTTACGGCTCCAACACCCACATGCCGTTTTCAGTGCATCACAACGTCGATCATCCGGTCAGCCTGTACGCGGCGACCAAGAAAGCCAACGAGTTGATGGCGCACACTTACGCGCACCTCTACCGGCTGCCGACCACCGGGCTGCGCTTCTTCACCGTGTACGGCCCGTGGGGTCGTCCAGACATGGCGCTTTTCATGTTCACCAAGAACATCCTCGCCGGAAAACCTATCGACGTGTTCAACCACGGCCAGCACAAGCGCGACTTCACCTACATCGACGACATCGTGGAAGGTGTGATCCGCACGCTGGATAACATCGCCAAACCCAACCCCGCCTGGTCCAGTGACGCACCGGATTCCGCGACCAGCAATGCGCCCTATCGCCTGTACAACATCGGCAACAACCAACCGGTGGAATTGATGAAGTACATCGCAACGCTGGAGAACTGCCTGGGGAAAAAAGCGCAGTACAACTTCCTGCCGCTGCAACCCGGTGACGTGCCCGCAACCTACGCCGATATCGAAGCGCTGGAGAACGATGTCGGTTACAAACCCGCGACGACCATCGAGTCCGGAATCCAGCGCTTCGTGGACTGGTATCGCGGGTTTTATAACGTTTGATTCCAGCGCGACGGGAATCTTGCCCGTTGCCTAAAACACCATGAAAGGCGTGCTATCCTGCCACGTGATTTACAACGTGGGGAGAAATAAAAAACATGCATCTTCGTTTAACACAGCGCAGCGGTTTCTTGATTGGCGCCGCCTTGTTGGCGGCATTGGGCGGTTGCGCGATCACCAGCATCAGCAAAATCCATCCGATGATCGTCACGCAGCCCGATGTCGCGGCGGCCAATGTGTATTTCATCCGGCCGCTCACCTATCGCGAGCGCGGCGTTGCGGACAAGCCGGTGGTCATCGAATTTAACGGCATGGAATTGATGAAAATCGCCAAAGGCGAATACACGCTGCTGCGCATACGACCGGAAAAAGTACTGCTGAAAACCCGTAACCTGACACCGTATACCAACAAAGAGGAACCCGTCGAAATGACACGCGAACTGCGCTTGGAATTCGCACCGGGTAAAACTTATTTCGTCCACATCCAGCAGGTGAATGAGGAATTTCGCGGCATCCACTACCTACCGGTACTGGTTGATCTCAAAACCGCCAAGCAACTGATCATCGATGCGCGCGCCACCGATGCGGCGCGTGACGCGCGGATCGACACGTTACCGCCGTAACTTTCGCTGTGCCATCCACATCTGCGTTGCCGCGACAGCTTTTCGCCACATGTCTGTGCGTCTGCGCGGTGGCGGCGAACGCCGCGCCGCGCATCACTGCCATCACTCCCACGCAACTTCCCTACGGCCATGCAACGACCGTGACGGTGACCGTAGCCGACGCTACACCGGATACGCAACTGACGTTGCTGCCGGGCGGCGCGTTCCCAAGCGGCGAGATTACGCTGGCGCAGGCGGCGTCGGTGTTTTCACTGCCGACGCGCGCTGAAGTGCTGGTCGGCTCAGCGCACCAACTGATGCGGGTTGAAACCCGCCATGAATTACCCGTGGTGGCAGCGCGTTTATCGCTTGCGATATCTGCGCTACATTTTTCGGCCAGCGAAAATTTCGCCGTGTTCGTGGATGCCGATTCGCAGTTACACACCGTCGATCTGCGGCAACCGGGCACGCTGCATGAACTTGCACGCCTGCACGTGGCCGGGCCGGTACGCGACATTTTTTTGCATCGACACACCGTGTTCGTGTTGCTGGCAACCGGCCAGGTATTGACTGCCGACGTGTCGCAACCTTCACCCACCCTCGAAGCGTTTGGAAAATTAAGCCCAGACACTGAGCGGCTCGTCGTGCTCGCTGGAATGTGCTACTCCACCGCACCCGGCACCGGCTTGTCGATTGCCACCTGCGGCGCCGACGGGATTAAACCGCGCGCTAAATTTTTAACTAGTGGCGTGATCCGCGATCTGCGCGTGGCCGACAACATCGCCTACCTTGCCGACGGCCCGGCGGGACTGACGTTAATCGATGTCACCGATAGCGCACAGCCGCGCCTGCTGGGCAGCAATAATAAATTGGGCGATGTGGAGCACGTCGCGCTGGGCGCGGGACGCGTCCTGGCGAGCAACCGGCACGGTGATATTTTGCTGCTGGACGTCACGCGCCCGACCTTGCCGTTATTGATGTCAAAACTGCGCACCGCAACCGCGCCCAAGGCCATCGCGTGGAACGATGGTGACGCCTGGCTTACCACATCACGCGGCGCACAGCGCATCGACTTTCACGCCGAAGCCGCACCCGTGATCTCCGATGAAGGCGTGAATCTGGGCGGCAGCCGCCGTGGTTACATAGAAGACCATATCCTGTACGTGGCCGACTGGTTTTCCGGACTGCATCTCTACGACATCACTGACCCCGACAATTTACGGCATATCGGCAATTTCCATACACCCGGCTCTTCCAAGGGCGTAGTGGTGCGCGACGGCGTGGCGTTCGTCGGCGACGACGACCACGGCGTGCAGGTCATCGACGTGTCCGATCCGGCCAAGCCGGTGCTGTTAAGCAACATCCCCACCCCGGGTTTGGCCTACACGCTGAAGCTGGTCGGCCCATTGCTGTACATCGCCGACCACCGGGGCGGACTGCACATTGTCGATGTCAGCGACGTGCACGCTCCGCGCCTGCTGGGCAGCTACGACACCCCCGGCAAAGCCTGGGCGGTGGAGGT
>JANOOV010000504.1:0-11693 GCA_031421535.1 Gammaproteobacteria bacterium | reverse complement strand
TACTGCGGGTGCTTCAGAAACGGGCGGCTTTAATGTAAACATCCGCTGCCGGACTTCGGCTGTGAACTGGTACATCACCCCCGCGTCTTTGCGGCCCAGGATCAGGTCGGTGTCTTTACTCATCAGATTGAATGACAGCGGCGGGGTCGTACCGGAAAAGGTGAGGGTGACATGTTCGCCGCTGGGTGTGCCACTGTAGGCGCTGACTTGCAGGGCTTGGGCATGGCGCCACTCGTCGACAAATTTGTTGAGGTCGTCGGCGGACAGGTCGGCCACCGGCGGGGTCACGGTCCATTTGCCACTGTCCTTATCTTGCCGCACGGTCAGTTGCGGCAGTTTGATTTCGGTGAGTTCCTGCGCGTGCTCGGGCAGCAGGGCGGTGCTGACGAATCCGGCGGCGTCGCCATTGGCGCGCAGAAATACGTCGTCGGCGACCAAATGGATGGTGTCGCCAACGCGCACGTAGCGGCGGTTGTCGAGCGGATTCACGCCGCCGAATTCAATCCGCTGGTCGTCCAGCGTCAATTTTATTTTAGGGGCGTCGAGCTCATATTGTTTGAGGTCGCGGCCCGCGTGCGGGAAGCGCGCATGGCTGGGCGCCTGCGCGGCGCGCGCTACTCCGGTGACGCGAAATTCATTGGCGCGCAGTTGCAGCGGCTGGGTGATACGCCACGCATCGGCTTGTTTTTCAAAGACCAAAGTATCGCGGCCGACGCGTTCGATGCTCACGCGCTGGATTTTTTCAGCGACCAGGGATGTGAGTTTTGGCAATTCAGGGGCCGGGTCTTTGCCGGGTTCGAAAATCACCAGCAGCACCAGCACGATGATGGCGACTGCGAGCGCGAGATTGATGGCAAGGCGTTTATTCATCGTTTGCGCCGCTTCATCCAGATCATCACGCCACTGCCGATCAGCAGTGCGGGCAGCAACAGCAAGAAGCCGAAGCCGATGAAAATTTGCACGGGTTTGGACAATTCCAGATTGCGGTCCAGTGCGGTTTTGGCCGGTACCGAGATCAGCGTGTCGTCGTGGCTCAGCCAGTTGAGCATGTTCATGCCCAGGTCCAGGTTGCCGCCGTTGCCCAGAAAACTGTTGGAGATGAAGTCGCCGTCGCCGACCACGATAACGCGTTGTTCGCGCTTGTTGTCGGTGCTGCCCGCAGCGGCGGCGTCTTTTAATTCCCGGTTCATCGCGATGCCCACGGTCAGCGGGCCGGGCATGTCCTTGCCTTTATCGTAGGCGATGTCGCCGCTCAGCTTGCCGGTCTCGGCCCAGGTACGTTCCACGGTTTGCAGAATCGGTTCGCCTTGCCAGCCTTCCGGTTTTTTGAAGTCAATACCCGCTGCTTGAGGGAACAGGCTCATGCGATTGAAGCCGCGCGTGATCGGGTGAAATGGATATTCCGCGACAATCGCAAAGCGCGGGTCGTTGATGCCGAACAGTTGCGTGGTCGGATCGACGATTACGCCGGGATAAAATTCGATGCCCAGTTGTTCGGCCAAAGGCGCCAGACCGTGCAACGAACCGGGATCGGCCAGCCACAACAGATCGCCGCCGTGCTCAACATAGTCGCGCAGGATTTTCACTTCGCCCGGAAAATAGTCAACCTGCGCCCCGGCGATCACCAGTACGCTGGTGTTTTTCGGGATCACCGGCGTGTTGGCCAGATTGACCGATTGCACCTTGATGCCCTTGCCGGTGAGCTGGCGCACCCAGCCGCTCAGGTCGTGATTGGCTGCGCCCTGCGCTGCGCGCTCGCCGTGGCCTTCAAGAAACACGATCCAGCGATCACCGGAGCGCACCAAACGCTGCAGCGTGTTGGTCAGACTTTGTTCCGAGAATTCTTTGACATGCTCGGAGCGGCCTGCATAACTGAAAATCAGCTCGCCGTCCAAGGTAATGTTGAGCTGGCGTACCTGTTCGGGTTCAGCGGAGGGATCGACGAAGGTCAGTTGCAGGTCGGGCTTGACGCGCTGGTAACGTTTGATCAACTCGGTGATGTTACGGCGGATGTTCTCATTTTCAGTCGCGTAGGCGGTGACGGTGATCGGGCCTTCAATGACTTTAAGGGCCGCGATGCTGGCTTCCGACAGCGAATTGCGCTGGTTGGCGGTCCAGTCCGCTTCAAACGAATAACGCGTGGATAACCATGCGAGCAAGCCGATGGCGCCGAGGAACAGCAGCACGAACGAGGTCGTCTGCGCACGAATCTGAAACTGGGATTTTTTAGTCACTAACATGGGCGCGGGTTCCTCAGTGCTGCAAGCGGTAGGAGTCGAGACGCCGGATGCTCAAGACGATGAAGGTGCCGATGAACAGCAGGTAGTACACGACGTCGACACTTTTGAACGCGCCTGTGAGCATGGGCTGGTAGTGACGCAGGATGGACAGGTAAGCCAGTACGCTGCCACCCGCGTCGCCGCCGGTGGTGGCAGCTGCATCCAGAATCCACAGCAGCAGCAACACGCCGAAGGTGCTGATGGCCGCAACGGTGGGTTGCGCGGTCAGCGACGACATGAACAAGCCGATGGCGGCGATGCTCGCCAGCAACAATGCCAAACCCATGAACCCGGACAGCAACATGCCGGTATCGAGCGAGGTGCCGGAGTAGAGCGATAACGGCATCAACGCGGTGAGCACCAGGATCAGCATGAAGAAGCCGACCATGCCCAGGTATTTGCCCAGAATGATTTCCGTCATCGACACTGGTGCCGAGAACAGCAGCGGCAAGGTTTGATTGCGCAGTTCTTCGCTGAGCAGGCGCATGGTGAGCATCGGCGCGATCAGTAGCAGCACGATGCCTGCGGTGTCAAGCAATGGCGCCACGACCGCTTCGGTGACGCCGGGCGGATTTTCCATTTGTGCCAGTTGCGGCTGCATCATGACGAACCGATCCAGCAGTATTAAAAAGAAATAGGCCATGACCAGTTGCACCACGGCGAGGATGGTCCACGCCAGCGGTGACAGAAACAGGCTGCGCAATTCGCGCGCGGCGATGGTGAAGATGCTGTTCATGCGGCGGCCTCCATGGGCGTCTCAGCGGGCGCTTCGGTGCGCGTGATGTTGACGAAAACTTCTTCCAGCGACATGCGTTCGGGGGTCAGTTCGTACAGGCCCCAACCGTACTGCACGGATTTTTCCACGATCGCCTCGGCCGGGTTTTGCTGCTCCGCGAAATGCAGGCGGTAGCGATTTTCGCCCAGCGCTTCGACGCTCAACACACCGGGTACGGCTTGCAATACGCTCAACTCCACCGTCTTGCGCAACGCAACCAACAGGCCGGAGCCCAGCATGCGTTGCGTCAAGCCCGCGATGGTGTCGCTCATCACCAGGCTGCCCTTGTTGATGATCTGCACGCGGTCGCAGGTGGCCTGCACTTCGGGAAGAATGTGCGTGGATAAAATCACGCTGTGCGTACCGCCCAGCTCGCGGATCAGCGAACGGATTTCGCGAATCTGAATCGGATCGAGGCCGACGGTGGGCTCGTCGAGGATCACCACGGCGGGCGAATGAATAATCGCCTGCGCGATACCGACGCGTTGCTGGTAGCCCTTGGACAAATTACCGATCAACCGGTGACTCACTTGCGTGAGGCCGCAGCGTTGTTTGGCGTTGTCGAGCGCACCGGCAAGTTTGGCGGTGGGCACGCGGTTCAAGCGCGCGCAGTAAGTGAGGTATTCGTCGACGGTCAGCTCGCGATACAACGGTGGCTGTTCGGGCAGAAAACCGATTTCCGCCTTGGCGCGTTTGGGTTCGTCGAGAATGTCAATGCCGTGAATTTTAATCTGCCCGGCACTGGGCGCGAGATTGCCGGTGATCATCTGCATGGTGGTGGTTTTGCCGGCGCCGTTGGGGCCAAGAAAACCGAGCACTTCGCCGCGGCGCACTTCGAAGCTGACCGAATTCACCGCGCGCAGCGGGCCGTAAAAACGTGAGACTTGGTCAACACTGACCAGTACGTCATTGTTCATGGTGTCTTCCGTTTGTGTGCCAAGGATGAGCTGGCGACATATGATAGTGGCAACATCGAAAAGTTCAACGCGGTATGTGCCGGGGAATCTGCCCCAAGGGATAGCGCCTCATGACGAAATACTGCGACCAATTCGGCTTCACCGCAGACGCAATTAAAGTGCGGCTGGCATTGCTGGGTCTCGACGCACGCGACCACGCGCGGGGTGAGCAACTGCAACGCGAGGTGATTGTACCGGAGTTGGAGCGAATCGCAGCGGCGTTTTATGCGGAGCTGTTGCGGCATGCGCAAATGCGCCATTTTCTGGACAACGATGCGCTGATCGAAAATCTCAAGCGCACGCAAAAAAATTACCTGCTGGATTTGGGCGTAGCGTTCGACACTCCTGCGTATTTCGACGAGCGGCTGCGCGTGGGATTGGCGCACGCACGCGCCGGTATTCCGTTAAGCCTGTATGTGTGCGCGTACCGCATGCTCACGCAAATCATTCACGATGCGTTTCCACCGCAGCTAGTGCAAGACCACAGCGCGCGTGAAAAGCTGGCGGCGTTTGTGCGCAAGATCGTCACGCTCGATATGTCGCTGGCCATCGAGACGTATCACCTGTCGCAAATGAATACCCTGGAAAAATCGCTCGAAAATCTCAAACAAGAAGAAGATCAACTGCGGCACCTGGCCAACACCGACGCACTGACCGGGCTGGCCAATCATGCGTATGTGGTGTCGGTGTTGACTGCTGCGCTTTCGCAAGCGCGCCGCGATACCACCCCGCTGTGTGTGGTGATGGCCGATCTTGACCATTTTAAAAACATCAACGACACCCACGGTCATCTGGTCGGCGATGGCGTGTTGCGCGAAGTCGCAGCGCGCTTGCGTGCCGCCGTGCGCGATGTTGACTTGGTGGGGCGTTACGGCGGCGAGGAATTCATGGTGGTATTTCACAACACGCCATTGGCCACCGCGCAGGAAATTTCTGAACGCGTGCGCGCGCATGTTGCGGGTACGCCAGTGAAATTGCAGAACGTCGCCATCGACATCACCATCAGTCTGGGCCTGGCCCATGTGCGCAACGATGACGATGTGGCCACGTTGATTGCGCGCGCCGATGCCGCGCTTTACACCGCAAAAGAGCAGGGGCGTAACCGGGTGATTGTTGCTGATCCTATTCGCTCATGAATTACCGCACTGATGCGCGGTGTAGACATCAGAAGCATCTTCACCGGTTTGTGTTGCTTTGAGCTGTCCACAAATTAAGTCCGACAGGCTGATCCAGGATTTATTGCGCCTGCGCCAGATGCGGCAGAAACACGGATAATGCTTCGGCGAATTGTTGTTTGGCTTCTTGCAGTATTTCGGGTATCTGGTCGGGGGACAGGTGCAACGTAGTCCACGCGCGTTGGTCCGATTCAGTGGTGTGATCCAGTATGCCGCTGATACGGCTGGTCTTCGCCAAGGTGTTGGCGAGAGAAATGATAGTCGCTTCCAATTGGAAATTGGGCGCGGCAAACGGGTCGTGATGGTAGAGCACGGTCTCGGCCAGGCTTTCGGGAAGCTGCCACGCGCGCAGCAAGGCACAGCCCAGTTGGGCATGATCAAAGCCGATGATTTCGCGTTCCGCCGCTTCGATGTATTGATGCGTTTTTGCCGCGTGCACCATCGCTTCGCGCGCGCGTTCCGGCAATTTCAGGTACATCACCAGGTGCCCGACATCGTGCAACATGCCGCACACGAACAACCGCTCGCTGTGCAGGATTTTGGCGCGTCCCGCCAGGATGCGCGCAATGATGGCGCAGTCCAGGCTGTGCATCCAGAAACTATTCATGTTGGCCATGTCGATGGGGATTTTGTTAAACGCTTCGACCGCCGAGGTGGCCAGCACCAGATCGCGCAACTCGCGACTGCCGATGACCGTAACCGCGCGTGACACGGTGTTGATCTTGGCCGGAAAGCCGTAAAACGCGCTGTTCGCGACGTGCAGTAAACGTCCGGTGAGATTGGCGTCTTTGGAAATAATCGAGCCGATTTCCGCTGCCGTGTAATTGTTACGTTCAATCAGCTCGTTGATTTTTACGCATACCGACGGCAGCGAGACCAGCGTGGTGGTCTGCGCGACAATGTCCGCCATATCAGCGGGTGTGAGTGGAGGGTGTATCGCGAGAGTCATGGGCTTGTCGTCGCTAATGTTCCATCGTGGATGGTACAACGCAAAATAAAGTCGGCGAAAGGCGTTGTCGGTAAGAGCCTGTTCATGATCTCGCTCAAGAGCGCATTGCGGCGTTAAAATCGAAATTAAAATACTCACATACTCCGTGTATGCTCCGTTTTTAATTTCGATTTTGCCTTGCACTGCATCCCTTGATCGAAATCATGAACAGTCTCTGAGACGCTTCCTGAAGAGTAGCGTCCGCACGTTGCCGGAACTTGTGAAATGAATTGTCAATTTTGCGACCGGGTTGGCGTGCGCACAGCAGCGTCGTGAATGCGCACTACGCAGCGGCCGATGTGCGGCGCGTTCTACCCGGCTTCAATCGCGTGTCGATGCGTCAGGTGTTTTCATTGTAGTAGTCGCACGGGGAATTCCCAAGTGTCCGTGGCTGTCGGACTGGGCGCGCACCACCGAAGTGAGAATACCGGTGTCGCTCACGCCGCCGACCACATACACATCGGCGCCGCGCACCGCGACGGCGGTGGCGCTGCGGCTGACCGGTAACGCGGTCGTGAGTCGCCACCGGCCGACATGTCCGCTGCGCTCCACCGGTGCGAACTCGATGCTGGCCAGGCGGTTTCCGCCGCTGTGCCCGCCCAACATGTAAAGATGCGGCCCCAGCGCGAACGCCGACGCCATAAAGCGTGGTGCGCGCAGGGCGGTTTTTTCCACGTTCCACGCCGACATCTGACCGTTCTGGCCGATCCGCGCCATCTCGACGTCGCCGTAACTCATGCGCTGCGAGCCTTGCACGTGGCCGCCGAGCAAATACAGTGCGTCGCCCAATTGCGTTGCCGAATGAATGTAGCGATCCACTACCGCGTGTTGTGGTTCCAGTCGCCATGACGACAACGTGCCTTGGGTTGACACTTGGGCGCGCTCGACCGATTTCAGAAAGCTGCCGTTGTATCCGCCGATGGCGTACAGGGCGTCGTGATGTGCTACCACCTGCAAGCCGCGTCGCGGGGTGGTCAGCGCCGGGGCGGCCTGCCATGCGCTCAACTGGCCGGAGGCGAGAATGCGGGTTTTTTCGACCGTCGCGACCGGTGTGTTGTTGTCGCCCAGTTCGCCCTGGCCACCCCCCAGAATATACAGCTCACCCTGTACCGCAACCGCCGCATGATAGATGCGGCCTGCGGGCAGTGGCGTGGTGAATTGCCAGGGTTCAAGGCGACCGTCAGGCAAGACGTGCGCGAATTCAACGCTGTTGACGTAACCGCCCTGTGCATCAACCCCGCCCAGCGCGTACAGGTAGTCGCCGGATATGGTTGCCGCCAGCGCGCGGCGTGCAACCTGTAACGGCGGCTGCTCTTCCCACTGATAGTTCCACGTCGGGCGGTCGCAGGCGGCGAGCAAGGGTAAAAAAAGAACGACGAACGCGAATCGCGGAATCGACGCAGCGCGAGTGTGAGCTGGCGAACTGTGGATCACGAACAAATCAGGAAGGACGCGTGCGGCTTACCACAGGTTCGACATCGAAAAATGGTGGGTGATACCTAATACAAAACCCTTGGAAGTGAGTTTGGTCGCGCTCAGGTACTTCGTCCATTCGACATGAAAAGATGTGGAGGGCGTACCGAACAATTCCGCACCCACGCCGTATGACAAACCAGTTGCCTTTGTGCTGTACGATAATGCGCCCGTCGACAGGCTTTCGGTGGTGTATGTATTGCTGGCGCTGCTGGTGCCAACCAACCCGTACAGGGTGACGTTTTGCGATGCTAACGGCAGACTGCCGCGCAGGAATACACCGTACAAGGAGTTATTGGCGGCGCTGGTGGTGGCGAGGTTGGTTGCGGTAGCGTCGTCGGATTTTTTCGCCGACCATCCGGCGCGTGCTTCAACGCTCAGGTACGGAGCAAATATCCATCCGTAGGTGAGCATGAAATTGTCAAGGTCGGCGGAAATGTTGCCGGCGGTTGTAGTGAATTCCGTGGAGTTCTGGTAATAACTGGCGCTGAAGTAATGATTGGGCGCCGCAGGTCCGGCAGCCGTTGCGAACGGGCCGACGCCCAGCCCCGCCAAGAGTGCAACGCATCGCATGAAGGAGTTCATTGGGTTCCTCTATCTTGTTGCCTGATTAGTATGGCCACCGGATTTCAACTCAAGACACACACGGTTGAGCGGGTTATCGACACAATGACGGAGAAATTGAGGGGGCAGCAAAAAAATTTACGGCTGCATCGTCACCGAAGCAGCCGTAACTGTTCAGCTCGGGTTGGTTTGTGTGGGTTGCTTGCCGTAGATTTTTGCGACCAGCACCACGCACAACACGGTGACCAACAACGAAATCGAACCGATCATTACGCCTAACAAATCCAATGTATCCATCAATGCGCCCTCCCCGGATGTGAGTCGAAGCGCCGGACCAATCCGGCGCAGCCGAAAAGCTAGCACAGCTTGTGTCGGCACGCCAAGCGCGCGGTGCTAATCTTGTCGCGCGAGCATCCGATGAAGTAATACAGCATGCGTCGCACTTGCGCGCGTGTATTCCACCGGACGCGCCGATGAGCACCCCTACTGTTTCCGCAGATCACCCGACCACCACTGCCGATCAGGCCGCAACCACGTTAGTGCAAGGCAACGTCAAGCTGGTGTCGCTGCCGCACGTATGCATCCGGGTGAACTTGATGGTGGACGATCCGGACCACAGCGCGGCCGACATCGGTGCTGTGATCCAGCAAGACGCCAGCCTGACGGCGCGCTTACTCAAAATCGCCAACAGTCCGCTGTACGGTTTTCGTTCGCGTGTTGACACCATCTCGCGCGCGGTCACGGTGATCGGCCAGCGCGAATTACGCGACTTGGTCTTTGCCGTGTCGGCGGTACGCACTTTCGCGCAAATTCCCGTGGAGCTCGCCAACATGGCCAGCTTCTGGCGACACAGCATCTTCACCGGCATCGTGGCGAAACTGCTCGCGCAGGAATGTGGCGTGCTGCATACCGAGCGCTTGTTTGTTGCCGGGCTGCTGCATGATCTGGGCGAATTATTGATTTTCCACAAAATGCCCGAGCTAGCGCAAAAAGCCTTGCGCCGCAGCATTGCGCTGGATGAGCCCTTGCATCTGGCCGAACGCACGCTGATGGGGTTCGACCACGGGGCGGTAGGGGGCGCGCTGGCGACACTGTGGGAGTTGCCGCCCGCGTTGCTGGGCGCCATACGTTTTCATCATGAGCCCGATGCCGCGCCTGGCGGTCTCGAAGCCGCGTTGATCCATCTCGCCAACAGCATCGCGCATCTTGCCGAGGCGCCGGACCAGCGCGACCTATTGCTTGCGCGCTCATCGCAACACGCATGGCAACTGACCAAGCTCAGCACCGAGGTTATCGACCCCGTCATCGCTGCGGCGCATCCGCTGCTGTTTGAGGGTTTAGCCTTGATCATGCCAAACGATTGAACCTATCGCCGCAATTCCCACAGCGCCATTTTGCCCAGGTCGTGAAAACCGAGCTTGCGAAACACCGTGTAACCCATCGGCATCGCTTGCACGGTTGCGGTGGTGCAACCGCGCTGGCGGGCTTCATCGAGGGCGATGGAGATTAATGTTGAGCTGAGCCCCTGCGCTTGTGCTCCGGGCAGCGTGGCGACGCAATACACGCCGCAGTTGCCGTTGTGCTCCAGCAGCATCACGCTCGACATCGGTTCGCCGGCCACGCGCGCGATATAAAACCGCGCACCCGGATCGTCCACGCGGCGCAGCGCGGCGCGAAACGACGAGCCGCGCAGTCCGTAGGCTTCTTCATTGAGCGTCGCGACGGTGCCGAGATTTTTGGTGGGCGCCCAATCGAAGTGCGGCGGAATCTCAAACGAGAAATTGTCAATATCACGCGCCATGGTGATCGGCGCGCCGTCGAACTTGTGACCGTGTTGCTCCAAAAAAGCCGCAGCGTCGTCAGCGCCGGGCATCAGCCACACCATCCACGCCCGCACGCCCGCGCGCAGGTAATGCCGGTCCAGTTCGGCATGGGCGCTTTTGAGCTGGTCGAGCTGATCGTATACAACCGAGTTGAAAATCGAACGCTCCGGGGTGTCAGGCACCAGACTCGCAACGATGCCGGGATATTCGAGCACGCTCGACGTGCTGGCGGCGCGCCCCAGCACGGCGACAAACGCCTTGAGGCTGTCGTGCAACAAATTTGCTGCGTTGTGAACGTCCATCCGCTTTTAGCCTGCCTTGAGTAATTTTTACATTATCTGGGTGGAAGTTAATCGTATGCGCTCGCGAGCGTCAATGATCGCGCTGCATTGACGTCGAACGTGGCTGCCGATTTCGTCTGGAACACGCCCGAGTGCTGACCGGCGAGAGACGTGGGCGAGTGTGCGGCGCTGCGAGGTTTTGCGGAGATTATGCAGAAGACGGCTTAATCAAAGGTTTTCTGGTTGTAAGCCGGTGTGTTTTGCGATGCGAGCTAACATACGCGGACCGATTTCCTCTTTGTCGTGAAAGGCAAACACGAAATCCGGCCAGTCGGATCGTGACAGGGTTTTGTGTGAGCCGGACTCGCGTTTAACAGACCATCCGATGCGGTGCAGCGCAGCAAGTACACGTCTGGCTTTGGCGGAGGGCCATTGACTCATGCGGCAATGGAGATGGTGATGGGTTCCGGGCGGCTTTCGCCTTGTTCGAGTTTTTCGGCCAGCACGCGCAGTGCAAGCACTTCGGCTTTGGTCGTGGCTTCATCGGATGTCAGGCCATAGGCAAGCACGCCCGGCAAGCCGGTTACCTCGGCAACCCAGCGGCCATCTTCTTCTTGTTCGACTTCAATATTGAGATGCATGCGTCACTCCTCGTGCTTCGGTATTTGTAATTGTACGCTGGTGTCCGATGAAGAGTGCCAGTGATTCGTGCTCACATCGGGCCGTCTATTTGGAAGCTTTAGCGGATTGCCCGACATATTTTTCGGTCAGTGGAGGCGAGACCGAAGATCGACATAGATGAATTTCCGGCGTTGCGAGGTTTTGCGGAGATTATTTCAGGGTGATGGAGAACGGCTTGACTCATGGTTTAGCCGTCCATAAGCTCGGTGCGCGGGAATATGGCATGCCGCAATTTAAGGCAGGTGTACAGCACCACAACATGGCAGATGAACTGACACGCCACTATCATAAAATCGACGATATTCACCGGTACTGGGTTAAGCGCGAGGCGGTGATTACCTCCGCTCGGGATGGACAGCATAAATCAAATTCGCTTCACTATCAGGGGAAGGCGATTGATTTACGCATCAGTGATATGCCTCCGGGACGCGAGCGCGATGTGGTTCGCGAACTGCAACGTGCGCTGGGATCGGATTTCGATATCGTGCTTGAATCCGATCATATTCATCTGGAGTACGACCCGTGATCCGGATGAAACCGGGCCTGATGTTAGCGGCTGCCGCCGGGGTGCTCTTTGTGGGATGCGCTGCAACGATGCACTTGGAAACTGTCGGCAAACAAGGGGTGTGGCGACCGTTGTCACATGAAGAATCCAACGGAATATGGAGGCAAAAGTATCCGGACAGAGGCTTGAAGAT
>JANOOV010000503.1:0-1505 GCA_031421535.1 Gammaproteobacteria bacterium | reverse complement strand
ACCCGGTGTAAAGACCGGCTGCCAAGCTCAGGGCGGCAAGTGGAAATAAACCTAACTATTCATTTCTGCAGATGTCTCTGGCGAGGCACCGCTGAATTCAGATGTTAGCGCGGGTCGGTTGTGTCAGCCTGCTAATGTTATTCAAGGTTTGGGTGGACGGGTGCATCTTGTGCAGTGTCTTCCCCAGCTTAGTATCAAGTTTGAAGTGCGACAATAGTGATTAGTTTGCATAAAATAATTCCTCTGGTGTTTTGTAATGGTGGCGCTTACGGGGCCGGGCATTTAGCTGATGGGCGATGGCGTCACAGTGTTGCTGGGTGAGTGATGCCATTGATGTTCCTTTGGGTAGGTATTGGCGTATCAAGCCGTTGCAGTTTTCATTGCTGCCTCTTTCCCAGGAGTGATAAGGGTTGGCGAAGTAAAACGTCGCACGGCTTTTTTCCTCAATTTTTTTATACTGATGAAACTCGGTGCCGTTGTCGGCGGTGATGGTTTTAACCGCGGCCGGGTTGCGCCGGATTAACATCAATGTCTTCTGGTTCAGCGAGGCGGTCGTTCGATCCGCCAGCTTGCCGATGTATACAAAGCCCGTTTTTCGTTCCACCAGGGTGACGATGCAATCCAGCGAACCCTTTCCCATCACGGTATCAATCTCCCAGTGCCCCTGGGTTTGGCGTGTTTCTACGCGCGCGGGGCGCTCTGAAATGTGGCGTTTATCCGCGAGTCGCCCCCGGCTGTCATAGGCTTTATAGCGTTTACGCCGGTGCTTGGGCGATTGCCGCAGGTGTCTCCACAAACCGCCCCCCTGCGCTTTATCACGCCAGATATAGTGGTAAATAGTTTCATGGCTGATGCGTCGTTTCATGAGGTGAAAGCGACGAATGAAGCCGACGATCTGTTCCGGCGACCACTGCTGGCACAGGAGCTTGCGTACCAGCAAGAAATCCGCTTCACCATAATGCTGATTGCGCCTGGATCGACGGCGGCGAGCGACGGCTCTGCGCTGGGCTTTGCTGGGCCGATAGGCACCGTCGATATGATCGCAGCGGTTACGCGCGAGTTCTCTATATAGCGTGCTGCGGTGCCGACCCAGGTGGTCGGCGATCTGTTGTATTGAAAGACCTTGCTTTCTGAGGGCGGCCATTATATATCTGTCATGCGAGGTAAGCTGTTGGTATGTCATCAGGTGGACTCACTTCTTGGTGGGAGCGAAAAAACCTGAGTATCGCAGCTTGCCTCGTCTTTTAAAAAGAATGTCGCACTTAGTATATGAATTCGCCACGCCTAACATGGCGTTCGAGAGGGACGCGCCAAAAGCGGCGCGCCCCTCAACTTTACTACAAGGGCTTCCCCAAATTTACAAGTGACACGGTGTGTTTTTTTAATACATATCCATTTCCCCATCTGATGATTCAAATTTCACTGCTTCGATTGTGTAAGAAGGTGAAGGACTGCGAAACTACAAACGGTCATATTGGGCTCATTGCCCGGACCCTGATGAAAGA